>JBFYRD010000120.1:0-4324 GCA_041302405.1 Sulfuricurvum sp. | reverse complement strand
GTATCATGCGTCGTATACATCGCGGCACCAAAACGGACGCCATAAAGGGCACCCGTTTGGTATTTGAGTTTACCTCCGATAACACTACCGGTTGCCGCTACTGTGTCCGAAAATGCCGGCTCGATATGGTGGATACGAACATACCCGCCAAATTTTCCTTCTTTCATCATCTCCGCTAGATCTTCTGCCCCCATTAGCTGAGTTGCAAGTATCGCCGAAAGGGATAAAACCATCGTTTTTTTCATTGTTCAATTCTCCTTGAATTCGTTTTATATACAACCATCGTATCGGTCCAAAATGAAAAAATCATGAAAAGTGATGAATTCTTGACGATTAAAGAGAAAAAATAACCATTATGAAATACAATGTTACCTATGAGAGTACTTATAATAGAAGATGATAGTAAAATGAGGTCGATGCTCAAAGATGCACTCGATTCTTTCTATACGGTGGATACGGCAGCGTCGCTCCAAATGGGGTATGAAATGGTGGAGAGTTTTCAGTATGAAGCCCTTTTGCTCGATCGCAATCTCTCCGGTGTGGATGAGGGGATGGAGATGATCCCTAAGCTCAAAAAACTTCAGCCCTCATGCGCGGTGATGATCGCGAGTGCTTATGGCGGAGTCGAGGAGAGAATTGCAGGGCTCAGTGCGGGAGCGGATGATTATCTCGAAAAGCCCTATGATCTGAGAGAGCTAAAAATGAGGCTGGATGCCCTGACGCGACGTTATGCACCCGATACCATGAATATCGGACCAATCGTGATTGATTTGAAAAAAGGGGTAGTGAGTGTTGAGGGGGAGGTGATCTCTTTGTCTAAAAAAGAGCATGACCTTTTCTTTTTTTTAGCCTCTCATCCGGATAAAATTTTTACACGTGATGATATTGCAAACGCGATTTATAGCGACCCTAGCAGTATGACCTCCAACACGATCGATGTCGTGATCAGCAACATTCGTAAAAAATTGCCGATAAATCCGATCGAGACGGTAAAGGGGAGAGGGTATGTTCTTAAAAACCTTTAAAGGGAGAATTCTCGCCGTTTCTTTGGGGATGACGATCGTATCCGTTTCCATTTTCGGATATGGGCTGGCAGGTATTTATTATCAGCACATGCAAAAATGTATGTACCGAAGCCTCTCATTTTTAACGACCATGATGGTGCATGAGTATGACCTTTCGCAATGGAATCCTCAAACAAAAGAGATGTTGATGAACGATCCTCAGCTCAAAAATGTTCTTAAGGGGGGGTTGCTTGATGATTTGCGTATAGAGATGCACTCGATCCTTCCTTTAGATAACGGGCAAAGAATACATCGATTTGAGAAACTCCCCAATGGGCTTTATTTCACCCTCAGCTCTTCCACTCGAAAAATTGATGGGGAACTGATGAATATGGTTGCAAGCCGATGGATTTTCTTTTTGTTCGGATTCATCTTCACCAGCGGTTTGATCTATTTTCTGATTCGTCTTTTGTTTGCACCCTTTAATCAGTTGCTTAACCATTGTCTGACCTGTAATGATCCCGATAAAAAACCTGAGAAGGTGAGTGGAGGGGTAGAAATTGTTGCTATGAGAGATGCTATTGCAACGCTGCAACAACGTATAAGCCGCCTCCAGCATGCACAGCGTGATTCTATGAAAGCATTGACGCATGAGCTTAAAACACCGTTGGCGCAGTTGCGTTTACGGATTGATTTAGCGGATCAAAAAGGGGAATGGAAAGAAGAATCGATCAGTGCCGCTCGCGAAGAGATCGATTCGATAGCAGAAAAGATAACCCAAATTCTCCACACGACAGAGCAGGCTGAAAAGAGTGAAAAAATTCATCTAAAACGCTCCGTCGAGTATCTTGTCGAAGATTTAAGATCGCTTTGGGAACATCGAGGGCTTGAATTTAGGATCGATATGCCAGAAGAGGGGATAATGGTGCTTCCAAAAGCACCTTATGAACGGGTTATCCGTATTTTGATTGAAAATTCTCTCAACCATGCCTCTGCTCAAAGTGAAATTTTGATTCATTTCGCTCAAGGGAGATTGACGATTCAAAACCGTGTCGGGAATGGTGAAAAACGTCTGATTCATTCGAGCGGAAAAGGGCTTGAAATTGCCAAAACGCTTTGCAGTTATTACGGCTGGAAAATAGAAGAGATACGAAACGAGCAGGACTACACAATCGTGTTGCGTTTAGCCGGTTTTTAAAATAACTCTCCAATCCGAAAATGGATAGCATACTGGCTGTTATCGTTCGGATCGATCCCAAAATCGATCGCGATTGGCCCTACCGGCGTTACATAGCGAATCCCCAACCCTACCCCTAAATACATATCGTTTGTATAATCGGGAAAGGTATTTTCAGAGGCAAAAGTCACATCGCTGAAAAGGACCCCTCGAAATTCTTGATAAATCGGGAATCGATATTCGAGTGTCCCCTCGCTCAGCGATGAAAATCCAATCGGGTCACCATCACTGTTTTTAGGACCTAAATCACGATAGGTATAGGCACGGTTAGAGTTCATCCCCCCAGCATAAAAGCGGTACGATGAAGGGACTTCTCCCTCATAAAGACGGAGGGTTCCCCATTTGAGTTTAGCACCGAAAACGTGATCTCCAACGCTGGTTATGTATGCGCCTGAAAGGAGGCTTTTAAAGTAGGTTGCATCAGAAAAGAGCGTTGATCGGATCGAACCGGTCAGCTTGGCATTCAGCCAGAACCCTTGTGTCGGTTCCAGAGGTTTATTGCGAGTATCGAAATTAAGTTCACCCAGTGGAGAGGCGATAAATAAGACTGAATTGGGGAAGGTATCTATATCTTGTGAATCATAGGTTTTTGAACGATCAAACAGCACTCCGACCATAGCAGACCCCGGATTGTCTTGGTATTTTGCCGTTACTTTCTCATAAATACTTTCGCTCTTATACCCATCAAATATTTCATTCGTATATCCGATTTCACCCCCGAGTACTCCTCGATTTTGCAGAGGCATCGCAATCGTCCCAGAAGCCTCTTGTTTGATTTGTGAATAGCGTAAATCAAGAGCAAGGGTTTTAAGATCCCCGAAAAAATTACGATGTTTTAATCCTGTTTGCGCTCGAAGCCCCTCATCACTGCTGTACCCCAAGCCGGCGGTAAATCGGATAGGACGCTCCGCCTCTTCGATGCTAAGACTGATAGGGACAATACTGCCGTTTCTTTCGTTGTCATTGATGAGGACACGGGTAATCCCCTCTTGGGCATAGAGGGCTTCGTAGCTCAGACGGATCGCTTCAACGCTATAAGGGTCTCCCTCTTCGAAACGGAGCATCGATTCGGTGAGTTTTCCATCGATATTTGGGGTGGACTCGACACTAACGGTACCAAAAGTACAGACATCGCCAGGAGTGGCTTCAAACAGCAAATAGGCGCGGTTTACTTCGATATCAACCCATGCTTTAGTATTGAATTGGGCATTACAGTACCCCGCCTCTGCGTAGCGCTTTTTGATGGCGGATTTGGAAGCAGAAAATGCTTCTTGGTCGAAAAGTTCGTCTTGATGGAAGGCAATAAGGGGTTCGATATCAAGCAGACTGTTGATTTTTACATCTCCGATAAGGATAGGGGTATTTTCTTGAATCTTGAAAACGACACCCTTATCATCACTTTCAGAGGTCACTTTGACGTGGTAATACCCTTTGGCGCGGTAAAAGCTGCTCAGTGCCGAGACACTTTGGGCAATTGCGATGGGTTCGATAGAGGGCTGATCTTCCCATACTTCGATACCATAGGGCTTTCGTAACCCCAATACCCCATACAAAGCGTCAGATTTGATTTTTTCATTGCCGCTAAAGGTGATTGGGAGGGGGAGGGCAAAACATAGGAGGGCAAATAGACTCAATAGCAGTGCAATACGCATTGATCTACCTCCCCTCTTTAATGTAACTTTATTTTACCCTAAATGCTCCCAACAGAACCATAATAATGATGATTTGAAGTGGCAAAATAGCAAAATGAAGCAAAGTAACTTGTGATAGAGCAGTTAGAATCCCATAATATTCCAAAGCTTCATAAAATCCCCAGGATAGAAGCAATCCGGCGAGATACCCTTGCTGTTTAGCGATGTCTATCCATCCCATAATTCGAGCTTTGCGGGCAAAATGGGTTTCTGCACGTATCAGGTAGCCACCAAAAATAAAGGAGAGTTGATAGGCTCCGTAAATAATCAGTGCAGTGTGTTGATATTCGCTAAACGTGAGAAAAAATCCGATCATAAAGAGCATAATTACTTCAGCACTAAGAGAGAGGAGAAAAAATCGATTCAGCCGCATGAGATAATGATAAATATAC
>JBFYRD010000119.1:0-2652 GCA_041302405.1 Sulfuricurvum sp. | reverse complement strand
GGAAGCGTCAATCGTTGTTTCTCGCCGTAAACTTTTCAATGATGAGCGTAAGCGTAAAAAAGAAGTTATCGATGCATTGATGGAAGAGGATAAAGTTATCCAAGGTACCGTCAAAAAAATCACTAGCTACGGTATGTTCGTTGATGTTGGCGGAATTGACGGGTTGGTTCATTATAATGAAATCAGCTACAAAGGGCCGGTTAACCCATCAAAATTGTACAAAGAGGGTGATGTTGTTAATGTAAAAGCAATTTCATACGACAAAGACAAACGTCATTTGTCTCTCTCTATCAAAGCGGTACAATCTGATCCATGGCAAGAAGTTGAAGAGGCGTTGGAAGAGGGTGATACTATCACCGTTACCGTCAGCAACATCGAACCGTACGGTATTTTTGTTGACCTCGGAAATGACATCGAAGGTTTCCTTCACATCTCTGAAATCACTTGGGATAAGAACATCAAACATCCTAAAGATTACCTCACAGTAGGTCAAGAGATTGATGTTGAAGTTATCGAAATCAACTCTAAAACACATAAATTGCGTGTATCGTACAAACGTCTTCAGCCAAAACCGTTTGAAGAGTTTAGCAAAAAGTTCAAAGAGGGTGACACTGTTACCGGTACAGTTACTTCATTGACTGACTTTGGTGCGTTTGTTCGCGTCGGCGGCGTTGAGGGATTATTGCACAATCAAGACCTTTCATGGGACAAAAATGTCAAATGTAAAGATACTCTCAAAGTAGGTGAAGAGATCGAAGTGAAAATCGCGAAAATCAATGCAGATGATGAAAAAATCTCATTGAACCGTAAATCTCTCGAAGAGTCTCCGATTGATCAGTTCGCAACAACACACAAAATGAATGAAGTGGTCAAAGCTACCGTTCGTGATGTAAAAGATTTCGGTGTATTCGTTTCATTGGAGGGTGGCGTTGATGCACTTATCCGTAACGAAGACCTTTACCCTCTTATCCCAGAAGAGCTTGAAATCGGTCAAACGATTGAAGCGGCTATTTTAGTGATTGATGCTAAACGTGATCGCATCCGTCTTTCTGTTAAAAAACTTGAGCGTATCAAAGACCAAAAAATGTTGGATGAGTTCAATGATAACGATTCACACAGTCTTGGTGATTTGATTAAAGATCAATTGAAATAATTTTATGCGACGCGCTGCTTATTGGCTATTTCCCCTTATAGCCATAGCCGTTGCTATTTTTATTACTCTTTTTTTGATTCAGATTAATCCAACCGCACCACGGTTGAAAATTTCAGATACGGAAGATGTTCTCCCTTCCAGTGCGGTATCGGAAGATAAAGGTTGGATCGGAAATTTTTCGAAGAGTGAAGAAAAAGAATACTTTTACCCAGTAAATGAAGTGATGTTAAATTTGGATCCTTCGCATGAAACACTTCCTCCAGAATCCAATGAAACAGCCAAGTAGACCCGTATCCCTTGTAACAAAACTAAAAACCTACCATATCACGGCGACTGCATCGCCGTTAACAGAGGAAAAGTAATGGAAAAATATAAAATTGTTGTGTGTGACCATATTCATGAAGAGGGGTTAAATCTTCTGCGTAATGATGATCAAATTGAGATGATTTTTGCTGCAGATATGGATAAAACAGCTCTTTTGGATGTAATCAAAGAAGCTGATGTTGCTATTACCCGCAGTTCTACTGATGTTGATGATAAATTTATTGAAGCGGCTAAAGGTAAATTAAAAGCGGTTGTCCGTGCCGGTGTCGGCGTGGATAACGTCGATATCCCAGGATGTTCGAAAGAGGGGATCATCGTGATGAACGTCCCAACTGCTAATACCATTGCTGCAGTCGAACTCACGATGACCCATATGCTCTCATGTATGCGTATGTTTCCGTATTCTCACGATCATTTGAAGAATCAACGTATCTGGAAACGTGAAAAATGGTACGGATATGAGCTTAAGGGCAAAAAACTGGGCGTTATCGGTTTCGGTAATATCGGCAGCCGTGTCGGTATCCGCTCGAAGGCATTTGAGATGGAAGTTATTGCGTATGACCCTTATATCCACCCTTCTAAAGCGACCGATGTCGGTGCCAAATACACCACTAATTTTGAAGACATTTTAGCGTGTGATATCATCACGATCCATACTCCGAAAAACAAAGAGACGGTCGGTATGATCGGTACAGATGAAATCGCCAAAATGAAAGATGGTGTAGTCCTTATCAACTGTGCTCGCGGCGGATTATACGATGAAGAGGCTTTGTATGATGGTCTTAAATCGGGAAAAATCCGTTTTGCAGGGATCGATGTATTTAACAAAGAACCGGCAACCGATCATAAATTGCTTGATCTTGATAACATCTGTGTTTCTCCTCACTTGGGTGCTAATACGTATGAATCACAATACAACATTGGGGTAGAAGCAGCTCAGCAAGCTATCGAAGCGGCAAAAGGGATCGCGTATCCTCATGCGATGAATTTGCCGATTGATGAGACAAAAATCCCTTCATTTGTAAAACCGTTTTTGGAAATGGGACAAAAAATCGGATTCTTGGCTTCTCAAATCAACAAAGCACCGATCGTATCTATCAAAGTAAGCGGACGCGGTGATATTGCCGAATATGTTAACTCATTGGCGACATTCGTAACTGTGGGTGCGTTAGCTG
>JBFYRD010000118.1:0-5154 GCA_041302405.1 Sulfuricurvum sp. | reverse complement strand
TTATCGGCGGTGAGGAAGCCGCATCAAAACTTACTTACGTTTATGAAACCATCCAAATTCTCCGTAAACAACTTGATGAACGCGGTGATAACAAAGCATTAATCGGTTTTACGGGGGCACCGTGGACGTTAGCCACCTATATGATCGAAGGTCAAGGGACAAAAACCTATAACATCTGCAAAAAAATGATGTACTCAAACCCTGAACTTCTCCATAAAATTCTCCGTAAAGTGACCGATGTGGTCAAACTCTATATGGAAAAACAGATCCAATCGGGGATTGACGTCGTCCAAATCTTTGACAGTTGGGCAGCGGCGATCGAACCGAGCCGATACGACGAGTTCTCATGGAGCTATATGGTTGAAATCGCCGAGTACCTCAAAGAGAAATACCCTCATATCCCGGTTATCATGTTCCCCAAAGGGGTCCCTGCCTTTTTAGATAAAGTGTATGGAAATTTCGATGTATTCGGTGTTGACTGGAGTACCCCGATGGCGCTCGCAAAAGAGAAATTAGGAGATCGTTATGTCCTCCAAGGAAATATGGAACCGTGCCGTTTGTATTCAAAAGAGCAAACGACCGCATGTGTCGAAGCGATCCAAGAGATCATGGGCGGATGTCGTCATATCTTCAACCTCGGTCACGGAATTCTTCCCGATGTTCCGGTTGAGAACGCACAACACTTCGTTCGTGAATGCCAACGCGTGAGTCAAAAAGCTTAATCATGTCCACTATCTTCGGTCCCGTCTTTTCACGCCGTTTCGGCTCATCGCTCGGGATCGATCTCTCCTCTTCTGGCAAACAATGCAACTTTGACTGCCTCTACTGCGAGCTTGCTCCCGCTCCAGCGATGGCACATCAGCACACGGTTACTCCTGTGGATACTATCATTACCGATTTAAAAGAAGCACTCTCTAAGCACCCCGCCATTGATGTTATTACGATCACCGCTAACGGTGAGCCGACGATGTATCCTTATTTGAGTACTCTTGTGGAACAAATTGATACGATCAAAGGTGCCGTCCAAACTCTAATCCTGTCTAACAGTGCTTCTCTGAGTGATGAGAACGTTTTTAATACCTTGCTAGGGCTTGATCAAGTCAAACTCTCTCTCGATGCCGCCACACCTGATGTCTTTAAAAAAATCGATCGTCCAGCCGAGGGGATTGAGATCAGCGCTATCATCATGAGCATACAGCGGTTCTCACAAGTATATGAGGGAAAATTGTTTTTGGAGATATTGTTTGTAAAAGGGGTCAATGACTCGTTAAGTGAAGTCGAAGCACTCAACCATGCCCTACTCGGTATCCACTGTGAACGGATCGATATCGGCACCATTGACCGTCCCCCTGCATATGCAGTTCAGGGTCTTAGTTTTGAGGAGCTGCACGCCATAGCACACTGCTTTGATTCTGCATTGCCAATCCATATCGTATCCCGTACCCATGCCTCTGCAACTCCGAGTCCTTTCAGCGAAGAAGATATTCTTAGCACGTTGGATAAACGTCCGCTTACCATCGATGATATCGATGCCCTTTTTGATCTTCCTTCTAAAACATGCTTTGAAAATTTGCTGCAGCAGGGGAAAATTGCCCAAATCGAACGATCAAACATCGTTTTTTTCGTCCCAAGCAAAAATATCGATCGAAAACGCTCTAAATAAACCTTTTTTTATTGACATACAACCTAACATAGCGTATAATTGCGCCCTCTTAAAGATTCCGGATTAGCTCAGCGGTAGAGTAGGTGACTGTTAATCACTTGGTCGCTGGTTCGAATCCAGCATTCGGAGCCATTTTTAAGTTTTCTCCTTTTTTTATTCCGGATTAGCTCAGCGGTAGAGTAGGTGACTGTTAATCACTTGGTCACTGGTTCGAATCCAGTATCCGGAGCCACCCCTCATACACTTATTTTTTCACGCATCGATCTTTAAAACTGTTTTTCATACGTCACCAGCCAATTACGACCTTCACGATGAATACCATCATGTTTAGCATCATAAGAGGGATAAATCACCGATTCTTTAAAGAGGTTTTTGACACTGAACGTTAGGATCGACAAATCATCCAGATTGTAGGAGAGTGTTTCATCCACCAACATCGTAGCCCCATAGGTACGAATATTACCACTCTCCCGTAAATATCCCCGTTTTGGACCATTATAGTACCATGCAGTATTGATCCCTAGGCGCTCTGTCAGCGGATAAAGATAATATCCTTTCACCATCACTTCTGAAATTTCAGGACTTTGGTATTCTATTTGATTGTAATAATCAGGAGAGTAGTACTCGGTTCGGACATACGAAAAATTCGTCATAAATTCTGAGCCACTACTGAAATAATAAGTAAATTCCATCTCCAATCCTTTTGCATTTCGTTGTCGATGGTTATAATAATCATTGATCTCATCCGGTTCATTTTCTACCTTGTCAATTACATCTCTTAAATTCGAATAAAATATATTACTTCTGAAAACAAGATGAGGATTTTTATAGGTATATCCGATTTCATAGGTATCGATTGATTCAGGCTTTAAATGTGGATAACCTTCTTTGAATCCCTCTTGCAATGCTTGAAATGCTTCTACATAAGAAGGTGCACGATATGAGCGTCCATACACCGCTTTAAAAATATGATTTCCATTCAATCGATACACACTGCCAAGACGATAGCTTAACATTTCATCAAATAGCTGGTAATCATCAAATCTGGCATTCAGTGATATGTCAAAATTCTCATTAAGAGAAATAAGATCCTGCACGTAGATCGATTTAATCCACTGGTCATTATCACCATTAAGCAAACCATATTCACCATCTAGATAGTGCCATTCCGTACCGCTAAAAATCGGTCCACCACCACTCTTATTTCGATATGTTGTTGCAAATTCATTTTTTACCGTATCTATTTTTTGAGTACTTAATCCGACCATCCAACTATGTTGATCGATATTCTCTCCTCTAAGATTTACTTCTGCAAGAGTATTGATCTGCTCATACGTAGGATTAATTCGATAAAGAAAAACTCCTGGTATCTCATAAAATGTCGTATCAAAAGTAACAGCATATCGATTAAGACCAATTTTTGTTTCTACATTGAGTCCTTTGTCAATATCTGTACTATGTTTTACTTCAATCACACTACTTTGATTACGCTGATACCCGCCATCCACCGGCTCCAAATCTTCAATCATTCCATAAAAATTATCGGTAATTACTGATTTATGACGTGTGATCAAAGTCCAATTATCATATTTGGCAGAAATACCTATCGAGTAATCTTTAAAATTTTCCAAACTCTCATACTCAGATCGATAATAGGTATTCAAGGGAACTCCAACAAACTCTTTTCCCGCTGGAAGCGTTTTATTGTCAGTTTGGTAATAACTGTCGATACCAATATCCCATTGCCCAGTGTGAATATGTTTGACAAATCCCCCTTTTCCATAGCCATAACTTCCGACTGAACCAAAAACTTTATCATTTTCTCCCTGCTGAGAACTGACAGTTATAACATTGATGGCAGCACTAAACGCCCCAGGGCCATAAATCGTAGAAGCAGAACCTCGCAACACTTCGATACGATCGATCAATTCGATAGGAAAATCAAGATAAAAGTAACTGGTACTGTACAGGTCACTCCCTACATCCACACCATCAATATAAAGTTTATATTTATCAAATACAAAAGTATCAGGATTGTAATTTCCCCGAACAATAACTTGCTTCCATCCGATATGCAGTATAGATGTTTCAATCCCCGGTAAAAGACCAAGTGCTTCATGGAGATTTCGAATACCCACTTTTTTGAGTTTATCGGCATGGAGAACCGAAACGACTGAAGGCTGATAATCGATATTAAGCTTGGTCTTCGTTGCAATGGCAGTCACTTCATCCAACAGGGCACTAATATCTTCTTCCTCTGCAGCTGCTTCGTACGAAAGAAGCAAAACCATAGCCAATGCACTA
Source organism: Sulfuricurvum sp. (assembly GCA_041302405.1). Classification (GTDB taxonomy): domain Bacteria; phylum Campylobacterota; class Campylobacteria; order Campylobacterales; family Sulfurimonadaceae; genus Sulfuricurvum. The sequence goes on along the minus strand of JBFYRD010000118.1, from coordinate 1,187 downwards.
TAAAAGCTTCTCATTACACTCCCTAAACCTATTGCGATATTTAAATTGTACCAAAACTTTAAAGAAGTATTAACAAAAACTTATATAATATCAATTTATGTTATTTGGTATTGGATTTTAATCATGCACTCTCTAATAGGCAAGTTTGCCATTTTCTTCTGGCTTCTTTACATCGCTGTCATTGTCCCTATGTTTATTTTTATCCAAATAAACAGCTCTGCAGTTCTAAATGATGAAGAGCGCTCAAAAATACAACTGGTAACGACTACTCTAAAACCTATCATATCAACCTATCTAAGTTTCGATCAGCGGGATATGCTTAACGAAACCATGCGAACCTTTTTCCAAAATCCAAGTATTACACGCGTTGTTTTGAGCGATACAAATAAAAAACCTATTTTCGAGCAGTACAGTCATCATTCTAAAATCAAAAGGCCCCTAACCCTCTCAGAGTCCCTCAAAGACCCTATAACAGGAGAGCTTCTCGCAACACTCCACATCAGCTATTCAAATTCACATGCCCAAGAATTACAAAATAAACTTTTTGAGCAACTGGTATTGCTCTCTATGTTCGCTTTGGTGATTTTTTCATTCACCTATCTCTACTTTCGCAAGCAATTTTTTGTTTTGAGCCAAATCTCCGATTGGATAGGTGGCTATACAGTTGATAATACTACGAAACCGTTTAGCAGCAATAACACGAATACCGAGATACGCACTATCGTCTCCTCAACCAACAAAATGCTTGGAACCATCGACAACTATCGCAATCAAATGGAACAAATCAATACAAAGCTAGAAGAACGCATTGAAACGGAAGTGGAACACCGTCGTCAAAAAGAGCAGCTATTGATACACCAATCGAGGCTTGCAGCGATGGGAGAAATGGTAGAGAACATCGCCCACCAATGGCGCCAACCCCTCAATATTGTCGGTTTAGCCATGAGCAATATCGAACTTAAACGTCAACTTGGTCTGCTAGATGATACTGAGCTGCAAAAGAACAATGCCATTATCAATACGAATATCACGTTTATGTCCAATACGATTGACGATTTCCGAAATTTTTTCAGCCTTAACAAAGAGCGTATCGCATTCGAACCTACTCAGCCAATCAAAGATATTTTCCATCTGCTAAGCGAACAACTCCATCACGCCAAAATCATCTATGCAGTACACAATCAGTG
>JBFYRD010000117.1:0-4208 GCA_041302405.1 Sulfuricurvum sp. | reverse complement strand
CTATCTCCAAATCGGTAATGAGCTCAAAGAGGCGATTAAACACAATGAGCTGATCTTATTTTATCAACCGCTGACTGACTCAAAAACCCAAAAGTGCAACTCTTTTGAAGCGTTGATCCGTTGGAACTCTCCTAAAAAAGGACTTATTCCACCCGATGATTTTCTCCCGATTGCCCACAAAGCAGGGTTGATGACCCAAATAGACGAGTGGGTTATCGCTAAAGCCATCGACATGTTTAGCACTCTCTCACCCGCCTTTAAAAAAGAGGGTTCGGTTGCAGTGAATCTCACCGTAGAGACCTTGTTGAAACCCTCTTTTGTTGAGTTTATCAGTAACACCATAAAAGCCAAAAGGTTCAATCCTAACAATCTGATTTTAGAGATTGTGGAAACATCGTTGATGTTGGATCTTGTCGCTGCCAAAAAAGTGATCAGTGATTTGCATCTTTTGGGGGTCAAAATTGCCATCGATGATTTTGGTACGGGATACTCCTCTTTGAGTTACATTTTGGAACTCGATGTTGATATACTCAAAATCGATCAATCGTTTATTCGTAAAATCGGAGTGGATGAGCGCGGTCCGATGCTCATTAAAAGTATCATTGCCCTCTCTAAGATCATTGATGTCACCATCGTTGCAGAAGGGGTCGAAACAGGTGCGCAAAAAGAATTTTTGATCACACAGGGAGTCGATGAGCTCCAAGGCTATTTGTTTGCTAAACCGATGAAACAGAGTGATTTGATAGATTTTATTGAACGTAACACTTAATTGCCATTTTCGCCCTACCAATAGTTTCCAAAAGCATCTATGATGACGGATATAATCGATCATGTTGCAAAGGGTAATTATGAGCTGCACTAAATGTCAATCGCTTCCACAGATATCAAAAAATGGTGGTAATGTTATTATCAGCTGTGATGTAGCGGAGCTTTGTGCAAAAATAGCCGCTATTCTCAAAACACAAAATGTCAACTTTTCTATTGAAGACTCCCAAACACTTATCGCCTCTATCGAGGGGTTTGAATCCTTTTTATATCAATTGTGCCAAGCTCATCCGTTTACCAAAATGGAACGTGAGGGTGTACGTGTCCTCTTTTTAGAACACCACCAGATGCTTACTCCAATGGTTTTAAAAGAGATGCGTTCATTGCAAAAATACAAAGATTTGATGGGGGCGAATGAACTCTCCGCACTTATTACCAAAGGGGCACTTACGACCCATTTTCAACCCATCGTCGATCTCAAATCCAACACCATCTACGGGTATGAATCGCTCGCTCGCGGGGTAAGTGATGAGGGAAATCTCATCTATCCCGATCGATTGTTCAAGTGGGCACGCGAGGGGGATATGCTTTTTTATCTTGACCGTGCTTGTCGAGAAAGCTCGCTCAAAACCGCTGCAGTAAAAAGCATCAAAAACAAAGTTTTTATCAACTTTATCCCCACGGCTATTTATGATCCGCAACATTGTCTCCAATCAACCGTAAAATGGGCTGCTCAACTCGATTTTGATCCTAAAAACATCATTTTCGAGGTGATTGAGAGTGATCATGTCGAGGATTTGGATCATTTGAAACGGATTTTAGATTTTTATAAATCGCAGGGGTTTATGGTAGCGCTCGATGATGTCGGAAGCGGCTACTCTTCACTCAACATGATTGCCAAACTCCTCCCTGATATCGTTAAAATCGACCGTGCAATCATCGATCAAATCGATACCAATGAGATAAACCAATCGATCTTCCGCGCGATCACACAGATCGCTCACGAAAACAACATCATTGTTCTCGCTGAGGGGATAGAACGTGCTGAAGAGGCAGCGTTTTGCACTGCTAACGGAGCCGATTTGGCACAAGGGTACTATTTCGGAAAACCAAATCCTGAACCAATCCGTAAACTCAACTGAAACACGTAAAATAAAACTGTTAATATCGATAAAAGAAAAGCTATTTTAATGTACTATGTGTTTATGAGAATATTTATTTTACTTATCTTTTTATTCTTCACTCTCTACGCAGAGCCCTCACAAAAAATCAATGTCGGCATTTACGATAATCCCCCTAAAATGAACATCGATTCTGAGAACAAATTTTCTGGTTTTTTTGTCGATTTATTAAACCACATCGGAGAAAAAGAGCACTGGGAAATAACCTACGTAAAATGTGAATGGAATGAGTGCATCGACATGCTCCAAGCAGGGGAAATCGATATCATGCCTGATGTCGCTTACTCAAGCGAGCGTTCCAAACTTTACCGATTCAACAAGGAAATAGTACTCTCTACCTGGTCAACGATTTACACACAAAAAAAAGGTTCGCTCTCCTCGATTCTTGATCTCGACGGTAAAAAAATAGCCATGCTTGAGGGGAGTATTCAACACCAACAAGCCGAAGAGAGTTTTGAGTTATTTGAGATCAAACCGACATTCATTCTCACACAAAATTTTGATGAATCTTTTCAGCTTCTGCACGAAGGGAAAGTAGATGCGGCTATCGTCAACCGCTATTATGGGGCACTTCATAAAGAGAAATTTCAAGTACAGGAGAGCTCATTGCTGCTTAACCCAGCGGCCTTGAAATTTGCCTTTTCTCCAAACGCTGAAAATCAAACTTTAATCGACGCTATCGATAAACATCTTAAACAACTCAAATCGGATAAAAATTCTATTTATTACCGTTTAATGGATCACTATTTAACCATTCCAGAACCTTTCAATGTCCCTGTTTGGCTCAAAATCTCATTTATTGCCAGTTTGGGTTTGATCGTTTTTTTGGTGATCGCAATCTTCTTCTTTCGCTACTTACTGAACCTGAAAACGATCAATATTATCGAATCTGCTGAAAAATTCAAACAACTCGAAGAAGAAAAAATTCAAGATTACCGCACCATCCTCTACGCACTGATCTCCATGATCGAGCATCGTGATTCTTACACGGCCGGACACTCTGAGCGTGTTGCGAAATATTCCGAACTCATCGCGCGTGAAATGGGATATTCAGATGAAGAATGCGAACTTCTTTATAAAGCCGCTACCTTGCATGATATCGGTAAAATTGCAACTCCTGATGCGGTCTTGCTCAAGCCTGACAAACTCACAAATCTTGAATACGAACTTATAAAAGAGCATGTCAATACCGGCGTAAAAATACTTCGTGATATCCCGATGTTCAGTGAAATGGCACATATTATCCAATTTCACCATGAAAAATACGATGGCAGCGGCTATCCGTTTGGTATCAGTAAAGATGAGATCCCCCCACTTTCTCGGATCATGATGGTTGCGGATGCTTTTGACGCTATGACCACCAACCGTATTTACAAACATAAAAAGAACATTCCCGAAGCACTTAAGGAACTAAGCGACCTTAGCGGGATACATTATCACGCCGAAGTGATCACTGCCGCGTTAAAAGTATTCAATGCCATTGAAATAGCCGAAAACATTGCACAAACCCCTATCACGGCGATCGAAGAACAGCGATTTGTCTATTTTTACAAAGATGCCGTAACCGATTTGTATAATGTTAAATACTTAGAAACCATTCTAGAAGGCTCACGTGATCACGCTGAATTTACAGCTTTGAGCATCATCTCTTTGCATCAATTTGATCTCTACAATCAACAATACAGCTGGGAAGGGGGCAATGAGATGCTAAAATCGCTGGCAACCCTTTTAACCGGATTGTTTGCTGAGAGTTTGATTTTTAGAATACGGGCTAACAATTTTATTGTTCTCCTGAAAAAGCCCTCTTTTTCTGAAGAAGAAAATTCGCTGATTCGTGATTTCATTGAGAGCAAAGGGATTCTTTTTGATATTAAGACGTACAACATCATGAATGAAAAGATTTACTCCTACCGCGATTTAAAACCGTTTTTATAGCCTCGAGTATAAAATTGCACTGTGACATATTTACAGTGATTTCCCCCGCTACCTGCTAATCTTCTATTATGACTATCGAGCAAAAACTCTCTATCCTCACCGATTCCGCTAAGTACGACGTATCCTGCTCCTCCTCAGGGTCAGTCCGTACCCTCGATTTTGGGGGTGTCGGGAGTGTGGGAAACGGCGGAATTTGTCACGCTTACTCTGCTGATGGACGGTGTATCTCTCTCCTTAAAATCCTCTTTACCAACTACTGCCTTTAGGATTGCGCCTACTGTGTAAACCGGATCAGCAACGACATTCGCCGCGCCGCTTTTACCCCCG
>JBFYRD010000116.1:0-2818 GCA_041302405.1 Sulfuricurvum sp. | reverse complement strand
TAAACGCGATGCGATGAGCGAAATCGTCCTCAACAATCTTTATAAATCGACCAATATGGAGACGACGTTCGGGATCATCATGCTCTCGGTATTCAACCAAGAGCCTCGCGTGTTCACTCTTCTCGAGATGTTGGGTCACTTTATCAATCACCGTAAAACGGTTATTATCCGTCGTACTATTTATGATCTTGAAAAAGCAAAAGCCCGCGCTCATATTTTAGAAGGTTTGAAAAAAGCTCTCGATCATATCGAAGCGATCATCAAACTCATCCGTGCGAGTAATGACGGTGAAGCAGCTAAAAATGGGCTTATTTCTGAGTTTGGATTTTCACCGATCCAAGCCCAAGCTATTTTGGATATGCGTCTCCAGCGCCTTACCGGATTAGAGCGCGATAAAATCGAAAATGAGCTCAAAGAGATTTTGGCACACATCGAGTACTTAGAGAGTATTCTTCGCAGTGAAGAGGTTCTCAAAGATATTATAAAAGGGGAATTTGTAGAACTCGTTGAGCAATACAATATTCCACTCGTTACCGATATCGAAGACAACTACGATGATATCAATATCGAAGATTTGATCCCGAATGAGCCGATGGTTGTTACTATTTCTCACCGTGGATACATCAAACGGGTTCCTCTCGTAGCGTATGAGAAACAAATCCGAGGCGGTAAAGGTAAAATTGCCGTAACGACCTACGATGATGACTTTATCGAGAAATTCTATACTTGTAACACCCATGATACGTTGATGTTTGTCACCGATCGCGGACAGCTCCACTGGCTCAAAGTGTACAAAATCCCTGAAGGATCACGTACTGCTAAAGGGAAAGCGGTTGTTAATCTTATCAACCTCGAAGCCGATGAAAAAATCCGCTCCATCATCCCGACAACCGATTTCGATGAGAGCAAGTCACTCGTATTCTTTACCCAAAACGGTGTTGTTAAACGTACCGCTCTCAGCGAATTCTCGAATGTCCGAAGTAACGGTGTTCGTGCAATCGTTCTCGATGATGATGACGCACTCATCACGGCACACATCGCGAATGAAGAGACCAAATACCTCTTTATCGTGACGAAATACGCGCAATGTATCAAATTTGAAATCGAAAAGACCCGTGATCAGGGACGTAGTACCCGTGGTGTACGCGGTATCAAATTCAAAATCGAAGGTGACGTCGTCGTCGATGCCAACATCATCAAGTCCGATGAAGAAGAGATCCTGATGGTAAGTGAAAAAGGGATCGGAAAACGTACTACGGCTGAAGAATACCGCCTCACTAACCGTGCAGGAACCGGTGTTATCGCGATGAAACTCAATCAAAAAACCGGTACGACCGTTGTCGGTTGTCTGATGGTCGATGAGACAATGGATATGATGGCTCTCACCAAAGCGGGTAAAATGATCCGTGTCGATATGCAAACGATTGCCAAATCGGGACGTAATACCAGCGGTGTTTATATCATCAAAGGTGATGACGTCGCCAGTATCTCCCGTTGTCCAAAAAAAGAAGAGGATGAAGAAGAAGTATCAGAAGGAACAGACGGTACACTTGAATTGGAATAGTATTTGCTCTGTATAGAGTAATAATTCCAAACCTACCCGAAGGAACCCTAATGCGAATCTCTGCTCTTCTTGCACTGCTTCTCACCGTTCCCGCACTTAATGCGGGATTTTTTTCCACTGACTCATCATCTGAACCGCAAGTAAAATGTGTCTACAGCGGCACGGATGGCCATTGTGTGGAACCGATTTTAAAATCTCAAAATGAACTTGTCATTACTGTTGTTGGTCAAGGCGTTGCCCCCTCGGTTACTGCTTCGCCCGCACAAGCGTATGCGCTCGCAAAACGTGCTGCTGTTGCCGATGGCTATCGTCAAATTGCAGAAAAAGTACGCGGCGTACGTGTTGAGGGACAAGATACCATCAAAAACATGATGTTAATGCAATCAAGTACCCGAACCTCTGTCGAAGCACTGGTAAGAGGGGCTAATGTGACCAATACTACTTTTAAAGAGGGTCTGTGCGAAGTCGAAATGGAAATCGCTCTTTCTTATTCACGTTTCTTGCAATAAGCACAACCGTTTCCTTCGGAGCCGATCACTATTATATAGGGTATCGGCTTACCTCTAAAAATACCCAACCCATTTATGAAACACTCTCTGTATCAAAAGCGATGCAGCCGTGTCACCCCTTTACTCCATCCGATTCTATTACCCTTAATCGCTTAGATCTTGAGAACTTGCAAACTACCTTACGTCGTGAGCAAACCGCTTTTTTAGAATTTGCAGCATCTCATGAACTGCACATTAAAAGTAATGATACTTTTAGAACCATAAATCCTCAAACGCTCAATTCACTAACACTCCCGACATACTGCTATGCAGTCGAGTTTAATGATGAGTCTGTTACAATCACCGCTACTAAATAAGGGGTGGATGCAGATGAAAATTGCGATTGTTGAAGACGATATCAATATGCGCAAATCGCTGGAAATTGCGATGGGTGACTATGAGAAATACGAGGTTCACACCTTTAAAAACGCTCGCGATGCCCTTAAAAAACTCGACGATACCTTTGAACTGATTATTAGCGATATCAATATGCCTGGGATGGACGGGATCGAATTTGTCAAAGCGCTAGCGGGCAAATTTGAGGTGATTATTATCACCGGCAATGCCACTTTGACCCGAGCAATCGAGTCAATTCAACTGGGAGTCAAAGACTTTTTACTAAAACCGTTCGAAATCGAAACATTAATCGCCGCAATAGAGCGAACCGCGAGCGTTTTTAAAGGTGTGAACCTCGTATTTCTCATAG
>JBFYRD010000115.1:0-4197 GCA_041302405.1 Sulfuricurvum sp. | reverse complement strand
GCATTGACATCTTTAGATGAAATAATACCCGCAAACTGCTCCGGCGTAAAGGTGCTACAAATTGCAAGAGCGGCTTTTGGACCGATTCCGTTGATTTTTAGCATCCCTTCAAAGAGTACTTTTTCACTTTTTTGAGAAAACCCGTAAAGTTGCTGGGCATCTTCACGGATAACATGATGGATGTGCAAACGTACTTTCTCAGAGCCAATCGTGCTGTACGTATGCAATGAAATAAACACCTCATAGATGACTCCGTTGACATTCAAATGAAGCGATGTCGGTTCTTTGTAATCAATAATCCCTTCTAGACCAATAATCATCGTGTAAGCACCTTAATGGAAAATTCTCCGTCTTCATCTTCATATAACCCTAAAATCTTTTCGTCTGTATTGTGCAGAGGGACATAAAATACCTCGATAGGAGGATCAATCAATTTAAACGTAATTTCGTTGTGATTTCGCCATCGATCGTGATTGATGATTCTCGCATCAAAAATTTCATTTTGCAAAGCCGTATGTTTTTCACTGAGCCAAGCGTATTGATCCTCTTTTGTTTTGAGTTCAGTACGAAGGGAATCCAGTTTTTCTTTGAATTGTTGATTTTGTTGATATTTTTGAACGAAAGCTACCGGCATTTTAATCCCGTTCGTTTTGTAATGTGCCAATTTACGCTTTAAGTCTTCCATCGCGGGGGCATTTTCACGCCACGTTTGCTCATACCCGCTCAACTCTTTTTGAATATCCCGAATCGCTTCTTTGACACCTTTCATTTGCAAAGAACGCTCTTCCAGATTTTCAGTGGATTCATTCAACATCGGATCGATGATAAACTGATTTTCTCCACCCTGAATTTTTTGAATCTCTATGAGATGAGAAGCGGTCATCTTGACATGCGATCCCAACATCTCAATCGTAATCTCACGTGCTCGGATCTTACCTCCGGTCGCTTGCGTTACCGTTACTTTGTCCGCTTCAACGATACCGTGTTCCAAGCGGGTAATGTGGACATTTTTACCATACGCCGTCCCTTTATGGATGTTAATCGTCAGTTCATCGGCACTAATGATAGCACTTTGATGTACTTGTCCCTCTACAACGGCTTTTTTGGCCGTCACTTTGGCATTTGGACCGATATTGCCATCGATGTTGATAACATTAACCGTAACCTCCATCCCCATACCGATCGCATCTTTGAGCACATCTTTTTCTTTTACGTTGATCGAAACATCCGCATCCAGTTGTGTTTCAATCGAACCGGTTGTTTTAAAACTGATTTCAGTAACGTCTACTTCGGTTTTGATATCGTAGACACCCCCCTCAAAAGTGACATATCCCCCTGCTCCGGCACGATATTCAATACTCTTAGGGGTATCCAAAACGGCTATCTTTTCTCCGGTTCCAAAAGTAGGCTCATATTTAACCGTCGGTTCTTTTGGAGCGATAAATTCCCCACGACAATTCCGACCGTTTTCCCCTTGCTTTGGTTTTACATACTCGATCAGCAGTTCATCTTTTACGGCGCTCACCAAATAACCCCGTTTTGAATAATCTACACGTCCATATTCATCCGTATTTTGTTGTTTCGTTTCGTAATGGAGGATTAATTTATCGTTAACCGTCTCTACCGGCTCATATCCTTGCGCAATCTGATAACGCTCTTGTGTATCAAATCGAATCTTTTCTTGAACACGAACTTTTGCAAAAAAATCACTTAGATTTGGGATCATCACTGCATTAAACACACCCACCATAAGATTGGCACGAAGCATTTTTTTATTAACTAAATGGATAAAATCTTCTTGAAAATTTTCATAATAACTGACAGTGCTTCCGGCTTTAATCGTCAAATATATTTTGCATAAAGAGCTATTCCCACCGATAGACATATCGATAGAATCTAGTGGATGTGTTTCTGCAATCGAAAAAATTTCTATCTCATGTACTTGTTTGAGCTGAAACTTCGGATTGAGAAAATCTGCTTCTTTTAAATCTTTTACTTCATCTGAGGAGAGTTCGAGCCAATCATCCGCCGCATTCTCAGAGACTTTACTAAAGGTTTGTGTATCGAGAAGATGAAAATCGAGGGAATTGACAGGTACTTTATAATTGATAGATGCTTGCAACAGTTCTTTAGCAACATTTGATGTACGCATAACGATAGGTTTAATCTGCGGTATTTCTACCTCATGTTCACCCTCTTTTTTGAACAGCTCCATAATTTATCCTTTTCATCAGTGAGCCTATTTTAATCACTTGTCGGTTAAAATCACGTAAAATTTATTTTGGACTTGCAATAAGACTATGTTTAAATCGATATTTTCCAATTCATTCGGTATCCTCATTTCCCGCGTAACGGGCTTAGGACGTGATATTTTAATGACATCCGTGTTGGGTGCGAATGTGTGGAGTGATATCTTTTTAATGGCGTTTAAATTCCCCAATCTTTTCCGTCGAATTTTTGCAGAGGGCTCTTTCACCCAAAGTTTTATGCCCTCTTATATCGCCTCAAATCAAAAAAGTGTCTTTGCAGTAGCGATATTTATCCGTTTTATGACGTTTATCATTTTTCTCTCACTCCTCGTTACCCTCTTTCCCGGATTTTTTACGAAAATGTTGGCATGGGACTGGGGACATGATCTTATCTCCAAAACGGCCCCCCTCACCGCCATCAATTTTTGGTATTTGGATCTTATCTTTATTGTCACCTTTTTAGGAGCACTTCTCCAACATAAAGAGCATTTTTTCACCACCGCTTTTTCCACTGTTTGGCTTAATATCGCGATGATCGTGGCACTCATTCTATTTACTAACTCTGATCCTCAAACCATTGTTTATGCCCTCAGTTTCTCCATCCTCATCGGTGGGCTTCTCCAAGTAGCTACCCATCTTTATGCGATTCGCCGCCAAGGGCTGATGAAAATCCTCGTTGGTGGATGGAAATACCGTAAAATCAAAGAGGTAAAAGAGGAAGAGTCCAAATTTAAATCTCTTTTTATCCCCTCGGTCGTTGGGAACTCTACGGCGCAAATCGCCTCTTTTATCGATACCTCTCTCGCCTCTTTTTTGGCGGCAGGTTCGGTATCGTATCTCTTTTACGCGAACCGTATTTTTCAGCTCCCTTTCGCAATTATCGCACTGGCGATTACCACCGCCCTCTTCCCCACCATTGCCAAAGCGATTAATAATGGAAACGATGAACTTGCCTATAAAAATCTCTTTAAATCGTTTTGGCTCCTAAGCGCACTCTTAGGGGTATCCGTACTCGGGGGAATTTTACTCGCGGAACCAATAATTTGGCTGTTGTTTGAGCGAGGGGCGTTTGATTTAGAAGATACCCTCAATACCGCTAGCGTACTGCAAATGTACATGGTGGGATTGATCCCTTTTGGGTTGGCAAAACTCTTTTCGATGTACCTCTACGCCCAGCACAAACATCTCAAAGCGGCAAAGATTGCCGTCATCTCCCTCGTGATCAATCTGATTTTCTCGGTCATTTTGATGCAAAGCATGGGGGCGGCAGGTTTGGCATTGGCGGGGAGTATCGGTGGTGCGGTGCAGTTTATCCTCACCATCCAAGCGGTAGGATGGAAGATCTTTTTTGATCTGCTCAAAAGCCGTTTCAGCCTCTACTTTATCCTCGGAACTCTCGGTTTCGGAGTAGCGTTTTATAGTTTAAACACCTTTTTGATACAATGGATACGATAATTTAGCAGGATTAACATGACGATATACGACAGCGTCCAAAAAACAAAACTACCATTTATACCACTCCAAGAGGGAAAAGTTTCACTCTATGTCTGTGGTCCAACCGTCTATGACGATGCCCATTTGGGTCATGCCAAAAGTGCGTTAGTATTTGATCTACTGCGCCGTGTGTTGGAAGCAGAGGGATATAATGTTCTGTTTGCCCGAAACATCACCGATATCGACGATAAAATCATCAATAAAGCGCGTGAATTAGGTATCAGCACGAACGAGATCGCACAGCGTTACACTGAGGCATACCATCGCGACATGGACTCTATCGGAGTCCGTAAGCCATCATTAGAGCCTAAAGCAACTGAATCGATTGACGCCATGAGCGAAATGATCCAACGCCTCCTCGATAACAAACATGCCTATATCATTAGTAACGGTGATATTTACTTCGATACCGCGAGCGATAAAAACTACCTAAGCCTCAGTAACCGCCAAAGCA
>JBFYRD010000114.1:0-5201 GCA_041302405.1 Sulfuricurvum sp. | reverse complement strand
AAAAAAATCTGCTAAACAGACCAAAATTGATGAAATTTCTGCAAACAAAAATGTTACTCAAAGCCCTATTTTAGCCACTTTAAAAAGAAAATTTCAAAATTATCAAAAAACACTTGACAAGTATGGGGGAAGTAGTGGTATACTTCCGCCATATTTTTTTAAGGAGCCTTACCATGATGAAAATCATTTCTGCGTTGCTTTTGGCTGCAATGTTTATCGGATGCAGCGAGTCTGCAACAACTGAAGCACCTGCTGCTACTGAAGAAGCTGCACCAGTAGCTGAAGAAGCTGCTGCACCTGTTGCTGAAGAAGCTGCTGCTACTGAAGAAGCTGCACCTGCTGCTGACGCTGCTGTTGAAGCTGCACCTGCTGCTGACGCTGCTGCTGCACCTGAAGCTAAATAAGTTTAACTTAGTTAGCATTTTCACACTTCGGTGTGAAACACTCTCTCTTTCATCAGTTTTTTAATCTTATCTCATCAAAATCTTGTTAAAATGTCCTAAATCTATTTAGGAGAACTCTCTATGAAATCATTCATCAGCGTCGTTTGTGCCCTTTTTATCTTAGGATGCAGTAATGACTCCACTCCAACCGAAACAACCGCCCCTATTCTCGAAACTACAGCTAAAGCTGCACCAGCACCAACAGAAGCACCAACAGAAGCACTCACAGCTGCACCAACATCCCCTACTGCTCAACCAACCGCAGTTCCCGTACCAGCTAAAGTTGAGCCAGCAGTAAAAGCACCTTCACCTAAGACGCCGGTAGTTGCCAGTGTCGACGGAGGAGCTCTTTATGGCCAAAAATGCGCTTCATGTCATGGAGCAAAAGGTGAAAAAGCAGCATTGAACAAATCACTAATCATTGCTGATTTTAGTGAAGCTCAAATAAAAGAGGCACTCAAAGGGTATCAAGCTGGAACGTATGGTAAAGAGATGAAAGCGCTCATGCAAGGACAAGCTAAAGCACTTAATGATGCGCAAATCGATGCTCTTGCAAAAAGTATTGCAGGGTTTTAACCCTCGCTTTTAGGTAATGCAAATTTTTGCGTTACCAACTCCCCCTCATCGTTAAAAAAGAGGTAATAAAGTTTATCTTTTTTAACACTCAATCCTGCTAAATAGCGTAATGCCAAATTTGCCTGCAAGGATGCAATGTGCATGACAATCGGTGCCGCAATACCAGCAGGAGTTTTTTGTGTTATCTTAAAAAGCTCATTAAACGAAGCATCCTCAAAAAAGCACACTTGACCATTAAACGCTTCAACTGAGCCGTAAACCCACGGTAAAGCTTTGGATTTTGCATACATATTGATTTCACCGCGCGAGGGGAGATTATCGGTTGCATCGATGATAAGATCAACCTCGATATTTTTTGCCACAAACGCTTCAAAGTGGCAAATATGCGCGTGAGCTTTAACATAAGGGCAACGTGCTTCGATCAACTCAGCACACACCTCAGATTTATATTTACCCTCGTCACCGCTCTTAAATGCAATCTGACGATGTATATTATGAAGACTGACAGTGTCAAAGTCAACCATATGAATCTCGCCAATCCCCGATGCTCCTAATGCAAAGGCCAAAGAAGACCCTAGTCCTCCGCTCCCAATTACTGCTATCCGTTTAGTTTGAAGGAGTATCTGTGTCTCCTCCCCCCACAACTGAACTTGCCTATGGAAATAGTGCATCATTTTCTTTCTCCAATAAATATTTTTTTAGCTTATCATCGTTTTGGTAAACAGGATTATCATTGTGGCTCAGGCGCTATAACTTGAGGTACTATACAAGGCAAAAGAATCACAAATTTAGCACCGCTATTGGTATTCTCAACCCAAATTTTACCGCTAAAACTCTCTTCAATAATGTATTTTGACATATGAAGACCCAATCCTGTTCCACAGTCAGGGTCTTTCGTCGTAAAATAAATATCGAATACTTTATCCATAATGTTTTGAGATATTCCTCCAGCATTATCTTCTACACTTACTTTAATACCTGCTTCGTAATCTTCGACACAAATAATAATTTTTCCATCATTTATTTTTTGTTCGAGGATAGCATCATGGGCATTTTTGATCAAATTAATCAAAACCTGGATCATCTCATTTTTAGCAATATTGACTTTCTGTTTCGTCGATACATTCATTTCAGTTTTTATTTTTGCATATTTTAGAAATACATCACTCAAATTTAAAGCATTTGTAACTAAATCACCAACATCTTCAAGCGCTTTTGATTTATCCGCTTTGTAAAAATTTCGAAAATCATCAATAGTTTTAGAAAGATACTGCAGATATTCATCAATACGCGTATGATATTGATCAAAGTACACCTCATCGTATGTTCCTAATTTTAGTTTTACGTACATATCTTGATTAATAAGTGCCAGTGTATGGAGCGGTTGTCTCCACTGATGAGCGATTTGTTCAATCATCTCTCCCATCGCAGCAAGTCTCGATTGCTGAACAAACAATCGATCTTTTAACCGTGCTTCATCCAATGCAATTTTTACTTTATCACTCAAAGTATCGTTCATATAATTCAGTTTTTCGATGTATTCACGCTGCAGCAAATAGACTCTATGAGCAAGAGCTAACGAAAGAAAAATCATCTCAATCGCCGATCCAATCTGCTGTACATGATTGATCCCATAAAAACTTGGGATCAAATCAAATTTATTGAAAGCAAAAATAATCGTTGCAATCAAAAGCGTGCTCCATCCTGCAATGTAAAAGCGAGCAGCCTTGTACCCTTGCCGCATCACAGTAATACCTGCGAAGAGTGCGACAGCTGGCATAAGAGCTCCCAACAGTGCATTCAGAGGAATAACCTTGCCATAAGGAAATACCGATGACGCCACTACTAAAATAAGACTTATGAACATAAAAAACAGCATTACTCTATCTACACTCGGCGTATAATGGGAAGTATTCAAAAAGTGACGGCTGAAATAGAGAGCAAAAAACGCACTCAATGAGATAAAGACTCCGGCACCATGGTGAATCAACCAATCGTTGTTACCCCAGAAATATTGGACTCCATGTCCGTCAAACGAAAGTTGCCACAAAACAAAAGCTAATAAGAAAAATATATACCGTAGATAATTTTTATCTTTGCTATAAAAAAGCAGCACAACGTTATAGAAAAAAATGATAATAAAAATTCCATAATAGATACCGACTAAAAAATGATTAGTTTCCACATCTTCCAAAAGTGTTTTGGTATCCATGATTGTCATGGGAAGCTGCATCGAACTTTGGGTTTTTACCCGTATCCATAACGTTGCATCGCTTTTATGCTGCATGGGAATTTCAATAATGAAATGGTTTAATGCAACTTCACGTGAAGTAAACGGCTGAGAGGTTCCCGTACGTTTATGTTTAATCAATCGTCCATTGGAATCCATAAGATAGAAATCAATTAATTCCAAAAGGGGATAATCAATTTTCAACCACCAATGGATATCATCGACAGGGGTAAGATTTTTGAGATTAATTTTAAACCAGTATGCCGAATCGGTGAACCCGAAATTGATACTCCGCTCTTTAGCATAGGGGGTGAAAGAGCTTTTTTGTACCTCTTTGAGAGAGAGGTTTCCATTGGGATCTTCTAAATATTCGATTGCAGATTCTATCGAAGAGGATGTATTATCATGAAGTTGTACAACAGCCGCTTGAAGTGAGAAAACGAGGGTAAATAAAAGAAAAAAGAGTTTTTTCACTTATTTACGTTTTCGTAACGCCTCTTTAAATCCCCACCCTTTCCGTGACTCAATAAGACTTTTTCGATCCAAATCAACAATCAAAAGTTCTTCGGTATTTCCCAAATCTGCTTCGATTTCGCCATCAGGTGTGAGCACCATAGAATCACCGTAAAATTTCCAAGCGTGTTTCTCATCACAATACTCTCCGACACGATTGGCCCGCAAAATATAGCAATTATGGGTAAAGGCCCGCGTTTTCAAAAGCTCACGCCAACGGTTATGCGATTCAAATGTCGAAGCACTCGGTACCAAAACCGCATCCACAACTTTGGAACTGACTGCATCCCACATAGGGTCAAAATGCGTTTCAAAGCCACCCATCACCGCAAATTTAAATCCGCCAACTGCAAAAATCATTGGAAGTTTAATCGATTCAATCGGATTATTAAAAAATTTCTCTTCATTCCAATGGGGGTAATTAATCAAAAACTGCTGAGGATAATAGGTGACACTGCGGCCATTTACCTTAGCAATCATCTTGGTACACTCTTTTTTCTTTACGGTAACGATAGGCGCTACAAAGGTAAGATCGTATTTCAGTGCCAAGGCTTTAAGGGTTTCGATTTGGTGGGTACTTTGCTCAGCGATCATACTCACTGGAGTTTGGATTAATTCTTTGAAAAACGGGTTCAAGAGATATTCCCCCATCAAAACAAGCTTTACCCCTTTTTGATTGGCTACACGCGCATAGCTTTCGAGTTTATTGCTCCCCATACCGATTGAAGGGAGTTGGAGTATCGCAACACGCATTATTGCTCCTGATTTTTAATAGTTTGAATCTGTAACTGAGCATTTTGGAGCATCGTTTCGGCAGCTTTGAGCTCTTTCATCCCCTCTTCATACGCCTTAACACTGTCATTCATAGGCAATGCAGGATCCATTAATTTCTCTAAAATCGCCTTTGCATTGGCAATCTTCGTTTCAAAACTCTCATCACTCTTCATAAGGCCTCCCGAACGTAATTCTCTATTTTATCAATTTCTACTAAAAAAGCATCATGCCCATAGTCACTCTCAACTTCAAAATAATCACTATTGGTTTTCCCCAAAGCTCTCATCGCCGTGTGGATCGCTTCCATCTCACTTGGGAGGAAAAGGATATCTTTTTCGAATCCCACTAAATAAAGTTCTGCATTGATTTTACCTAAAGCCTCTTCAAGTGAATCAAACCCTCGTGAGAGGTCGTAAATATTAATCGCCTTAGTGATATACAAATACGATAGTGGGTCAAACCACTTCGTAAAGTTATAGCCGTTGTACTCCAAATACGATTCAACCTGAAATTTACCGAAAAGTGCAAACAATCCGTCTGTTCGTTTGTATTCACGACCAAACTTCTTGGTCATCGACTGATGGGATAAAAAGCTGATGTGCCCTGCCATACGACCAATTGCCATACCACTAAGCCCATTTTCACGGATAATTTCTGGATCATAA
>JBFYRD010000112.1:0-6281 GCA_041302405.1 Sulfuricurvum sp. | reverse complement strand
GGGTCAGTCCGTACCCTCGATTTTGGGGGTGTCGGGAGTGTCGGAAACGGTGGAATTTGTCACGCTTACTCTGCTGATGGACGATGTATTTCTCTCCTTATAATCCTCTTTACCAACTACTGCCTTTATGATTGCGCCTACTGTGTAAACCGGATCAGCAACGACATCCGCCGCGCCGCTTTTACCCCCGAAGAGGTAGCACAACTCACGATCAATTTTTATCGCCGCAACATGATCGAGGGGCTGTTTTTAAGCTCCGGTATTATCACAAGCGAAGATCATACCATGCGGCTGATGCTCAAAACGCTTCAATTGCTCCGTCACACCTATGGATTCAACGGTTACATCCATGTCAAACTCATCCCCGGAGCTTCAGAAGAGCTGATCGTCCAAACCGCCGCCCTCGCCGATCGGGTAAGCTCCAACATCGAACTCCCCAGTTCTAAAAGCCTCGCCCTCCTCGCCCCCGATAAAACGAGAGAAAAAGTGCTCCAACCTCTCACCATGGCAAAAAACTACTCCCTCGAACACCAAAAACGCCCCATAGGAATGTCCACCCAGCTCATCATCGGAGCAACCCCTGAGTCCGATCTCGATATCCTCCGTTTAAGCTCCAGCTTGTATGACAAAGCGATGTTAAAGCGGGTTTATTACTCAGCGTACATACCGATCAACAACGTCAAAAATCTCCCTGCCCTCGCAACTCCTCCACCCCTTTTAAGAGAACATCGCCTCTATCAGGCCGACTGGCTTATCCGTTTTTACGGGTTTGAGTACGATGAGATTGTAGAGGAGAATGCACCCAATCTGGATGAGCGGTTCGATCCTAAACTCGCATGGGCACTGCGCAATCTCCACCTCTTTCCCATCGAGCTCAACCGAGCCGATAAAGAGACGCTCCTTCGGATTCCAGGGCTTGGGGTACGGGGAGTCAACAAGATTTTAAAAGCACGCCGATTTAGAGCCCTTAGTGTTTATGATCTCGAAACGATGAAAATATCACTCAAACGTCTGCGCTATTTTGTTACCGTGGGAGGTAAACTGCTGATAGAGCGTAATTTGGATTATCAACAGATACAAACAGAGCTTTTAGCGCTCCCTTCCCCCCCTCCCTCTGCTCAACCAACCCTGTTCGATCATTTTTACCCCACCGTGATGGGAGAGTTATGATTATTTGGGAATATGATGGAAGCTTTGAGGGCTTTTTGTCACTCGTTCATCAAAGTTATACCTTAAAAACCATCCCCGACACGATCACTCGACACCCTCATCACACAACACTCCTCGATACGACGTTATGGATAGAGAGCGATCCCGATCATGCTCAAAAAGTCGCTCAATCGTTACATCGATCTTTTAGCAAAGAGGTGATTGAGCGAGTTAAACACGCTTTTTTATGCGATGATGCTGACCCAGAGCGTGATCTGCTGCTGTATCTGCGTTTAGGATTCAAATCGAGTGAATCGTTAAACGATTTGGCCCATCCCATCATCTACACTATCCATGGTTATCAGCGGCGCGTTTTATCGACCTTGCACAAAATGAACGCCTACCTCCGTTTTGAAGAGCTTGAAGACAAAACGCTTTATGCAAAGATAGAACCCCCGCGCAATGTCCTCCCTCTGATGGGAGGGCACTTTCGCCAACGGCTTCGGGGGGAGAGCTTTATCATCCACGATACCGCGAGAGCAATAGCCTTGTACTTTAGAGAGGGTGAGATGCGTATTGAGCAAGTCGAGAGCTACGATGAACCCAATCAAAGCCCTGATGAGGAGAAGTTTCGACGTCTTTGGAAAACATTTTTTGCTCATGTCGCGATCGAATCACGAATCAACCCTGCGCTTCAGCGCTCGCATGTACCCCTGAAATACCGCACCTATATGTCTGAATTTATGGATTGATCCTAAATACTCACTCCTGTTTTTCCTCTATCACTCAGACCAATTACCATTTTATCACTACCAACAAACAGACTCAAGCACTACAATCAAATCATGAAAATACATACTCTTAATTATTCTTGTCTGTTAAATACCTCTCCTCAAAAGGCGTGTGAGTTCCATACCGACACCCATAACCTCCCCCTCATTACCCCTCCATGGATCCATGTCGATATCCTCGTTCTCCCTGAACCTTTGATTGAGACGAGTATCATTCATCTTCGAATTAAACGTTTTGGGATACCTACGATCTGGAAAATGATGATGGAAACATTGCAGTGTCCTGAGAGTGTCGTTGATTCCATGGTTGCGGGACCGTTTAAATTTTTTCGTCATCAGCGTCAGTTTATTCCGCTTGAAAATGGCGAGACACTGATGCGAGAAACCTTATTTATCCGTTTACCTTTTGGATGGCTTGGCAATTTGTTTTTTCCGTTTATCAAAAACGATATGGATAAGATGTTTGAGTATCGCCATCAGGCCACCCAACACTATTTTTTAAAGCAGATGCAATGAAAACATTAAAAATTTGGATTGTCGGTGCCAGCAGCGGTATCGGCTTCGAACTTCTCAAACGATGGCTTAGCGAGGGGCATTATCTGATCGCCAGTTCTCGTAATATCCACACCTCACCCGAAGTCACTGCACTTCAAAAGACTTACCCCGATCGTCTCGTACTGATCCCTATCGATATTACAGAACCAAATGAAATTGCGGAGGCGGTTCATCACGCATGGCATGCCTACGGTTCAATCGACCGATGGTTTTACAACGCCGGAGAGTACGAGATGTTGCGTATCGAAGAGTGGAACAGCGATGCCTTCGAGCAGATGAATGCGACCAATTACCTCGGTGCAGTACGACTGATGATCCCCCTCTCAAAAAAGTTTTTAGCCCAAGGTCATGGTGAATGGGTATGGAATTCAAGTCTCTCAAGCTATTTCGGTCTCCCTTATGGCGGAGCCTACAGTGCACCCAAAGCGGCTCTCATCAATCTTGCCGAATCGATTGCGCCGGAGCTTGAATCACACGGTATACAGATACGCGTCATCAATCACGGATTTGTCAAAACAAGACTCACCCGTAAAAATAATTTTCCAATGCCGCAGCTGATGGAACCCTCCTATGCCGCCTTTAAAATCGCCGATGCCCTAGAGCACTCGAATAGTTTTGAAATACGCTTTCCAAAAGCACTCGCTTGGTTTTTAGCGCTCCTTCGCCATCTCCCCTACCGCATCTCGCTTTCTCTCACACGCAAGGCACTTTGATGAGCCCCTTAGAAGAATATGGAATCTTTTTTAGTACCCTAAAGAGTGATTTTAAAGATGAAGATTTTCACCGTGTGTTCGCTGAGAACTGCTACTTTTGTGACCCTTTTCAAGAAGTGATCGGTGTTGAGCCTCTCATCCTCATTTTTCGCCACATGTACGCCACACTCAAAGAGCCCCGCTTTATTATTCTTGACGCGATTTCAGAGGGGGATAGAGGGTATCTGCGATGGCGATTTGTCTACAACGATACCCATTTTGACGGAATCAGTCATATCCTCTTTAACAAAGCAAAAAAAGTGACCTCTCATGTCGATTACTGGGATTCAGGGATCAATGTGTATGCAAAAATACCGCTCCTTGGCTCCATTATTCGCTTTTTGCAAAAATACCTTCGCGCCTCACGATGAAAACCTCTTACAGCGCCTACGGTTCACTCGGATTTGCCCTCTCTGTTGTGGGGATACCGCTTTACATCTACTTGCCGACTTTTTATTCCCAAAATGTGGGGATAGAAGTTGCTACGGTGGGGGTTGTACTCCTGTTGGCACGACTTCTGGACATGTTTTTCGATCCTCTGGTCGGTTACCTCAGCGATCACAGCACCTCTGCTTATGGAGCACGAAAACCTTTTATTCTGATGGGAAGTGTTTTGCTTTTAATCGGATACGGTGCCCTTATCACCCCGCCGCAAGAGGGATTTCAAGTGATATGGCTTTTTCTGTTTTCCCTTCTGATGTACGGGGGCTGGAGCCTCATCAGCGTTCCGTACATGACGATGAGCTCCGAAATCACCTCCGATTATCATGCAAAAACTACCCTCTCATCCTACCGTGAAGTGATGGCAATCATGGGGATGATGGCGGCACTGATCCTCCCCTACTCCCTTGGTATTGCCGATAACAGTGCCCAAACCCTCAAAACTCTTTTTTTATTGCTGGCATTGACGTTGCCTGTAACTCTTTTATGGTTTTTTCTAAAAGTAGATCAAAAAGCACTCACCCTCCCTCCACAGCCGTTTCGTTCAGGGGTCAAAATCATCCTGCAAAGCAATGGTGTTCATCTCCTAAGTGCCTACACGATCAATGCATTGGCAAACGCTATCCCCTCCACCTTATTTTTGTACTATGTTTCACTCGTCTTAGGCGAAAAAGAGCAAAGCGGTTTATTGCTGCTTCTCTATTTTTTTGCCGGTATTATCGCCCTCCCTTTTTGGCTTTACCTCTCACGCCGTATCACAAAACGTTCAAGCTGGATTGCCTCGATGCTTTTGGCGTCGTCTGCGTTTATCTTTGTACCGTTTTTGGATAATATCCTCTACTTTGGGGTGATCGTCCTCATATCCGGATTTTCCCTAGGAGCCGATCTCGTCCTCTCCTCCTCGATGCAAGCCGATCTTGCTCAGCACTACGAGAAACAAGGTCATAGAGTTTCGGGAGTATTGTTTGGTCTTTGGGGGATGGGGACCAAGCTCTCTTTGGCACTCGGGGTGGGGATTGCGTTTGGTATTTTAGGTTTGGTCGGTTTTAAACCAAATGAGCCCTCCGCACTCTCGCTTGAAACCCTCACATGGCTTTACGCAATCGCACCGGTGGTGTTTAAACTGCTCAGTATCTCTTTATTACTCCGTTATAAAGAGATTAAATAACAAATACCCTCTACGAATAAACCGTTAAACCCTCTAAAATCTACTTAGTTTAAATCTAATGAAAAGTTATTCTGATGAAAAGCCTGTATTTACTCGTAATCCTTATTTGCACTTTAGATGCCACTTCACTTAAACCGGTGGATGTCTCCCCTAAAGCGTTTAGCGGTTTGTGGTATGAAATCGCCCGAACGTATAACGATTTTGAAAAAAACTGCGTCGCGGCAACGGTTCAATACGACCTTAGCGGTGAAAACAGTTTTGAGGTGACCAACCGATGTTTTGAGAAGAAAATCGGCGGTGATTTGATCATCTATGAAGGAAGTGCGAAAACGCTGCGCAAAAATTCTGCCGCGAAACTCACCCTCACCTATTTTTGGATTTTTACTCAGGAGTACCATATCGTTCATTGGGATGAGGCGTATGCGGTGATGGCAAGTCCGGACTTTCAACATGTTTGGATTATGAGCCGAACCCCACAGATGCCCAAAGCTGCGCTAGAGCTTATCCTCCAAAAACTCTCCTCAGTAATGAAGATCGAAAAATTCATCTACACACCCCAAGACAAACAAGGACGGTATCAATGAAAATAGCCATCATCGGAGGGGGGATCAGCGGCCTCGGGTCTGCCTATTTGCTCAGCGCTAAACACCATGTCGATCTGTACGAAAAAGAGCCACGATTGGGTGGACATGCCCGTACCACGATGGTAACCGAAGAGGGAAAAAGTTTTGGGGTGGATACAGGATTTTTGGTTTTTAACCACCCAACCTATCCGCTCCTCACCAAGCTTTTTGAACGTTTGGGGGTAAAAATCGAAAAGAGCGATATGAGCTTTGGATTTTGGGACACCCTCACTAACGTCGCGTACAACGCCCAAACACTCGGAGGACTTTTTTTCCAAAAAAAGAATCTCCTCTCACCGTCGCATTATCGGATGATCTTCGATATTTTTCGCTTCAATGCACGCGCTAACAAAGAGATCGATACCAACTCCAAAAATCTCGATCAAACCCTCGGAGAGTATCTTAGCGGCTACTCAGAAGTGTTTAAAAATCGCTATCTTATCCCGATGGGAGCCGCCATATGGTCAACACCCTCAGAAGAGATGAACGCTTTTCCAGCACGAACTTTTTTGCAGTTTTTTAAAAATCACGGCCTTTTGGGGGTCAGTACCCAGCACCAATGGCTCACCGTAAGCGGCGGATCAAAACAGTATGTCGAAAAAATCATCCCCTATATCTCCGGAAACATTATCACCTCGAGTGATGTAGTCTCGATTCGCCGAAATGAGGAGGGGGTAGAACTGATTCGAGCAAACGGGGAGAGAGAGGTTTATGACGCGATCGTTATGGCGCTGCATGCCCCTGATGCACTGAAACTCCTCAGCGACCCTACGACGGATGAAAAAGAGATCCTCGGCGCATT
>JBFYRD010000111.1:0-5006 GCA_041302405.1 Sulfuricurvum sp. | reverse complement strand
TTATTAAACCAGAGACGAAAAAAATTGCGATTGAAGCGGCACGCGGTTTGGAATGGTACCGTTTTGCCGATACAGTTGTGGCGATGGAAGGATTCGGTGCGAGTGCTCCGGCCGATAAATTATTTGAAAAATTTGGATTTACTGCGGAAGCCGTTGCGGCAAAAATCTAATGCAGGATTCTCCTGAATATTTAGAGAAGAAGCGTTTTTTTGATTCGTTGATTACCCTTTATGGCCGTAATGTTGCTGTTGAAGTGTTGCGCGATCAGGATGTACAGATTCATAAATTGCACCTCTCCAAGAGCAACCGCACCGATGAGACGATCGAAGAGATAATGGTTCTTGCTGAAATGCGCGGTGTGGAGATCAAATACCATACCAAAGAGTCCCTTTCCCGTATCTCTAAAAACAGTGCTCAGGATCAGGGTGTTGCGATTGATGTGGTATCACGTAATTATCGAAGCGCTACCACTATCGAAACGGACCTCCCTTCTTCATTTCGCCTTTTGGCTCTTGATGGGATTAATAACCCCCAAAATTTAGGGATGATTGTCCGCTCTGCTGCGGCGAGTAAAATCGATGGGATTATTTTGCCTCGTCGAAATAGCACTAAACTTTCACCATTAGTAATGAAAGCCTCAGCGGGGACATTGTTTAAAATACCGATCTATTATTGCGAAGATTTGTCTGAGATATTGGGATTGAGAGATACGGCAATTATTACCCTCTCTTCTCACGCTAAAGAAGATATTCATACGCTAAAGATTCCACCTCGCGCTATTTTTGTGTTAGGTAACGAATCCGAAGGGGTCAGTGATGCGGTGATGCGTGCTTCTACACATAGCGTATCGATAGAAATGCATCGAGGAGTAGAGTCACTTAATGTTGCCGTTACGGCAGGAATCGTTAGCTTTCTACCATAAGGGTATAGGGTCGGCGGATATCTTCGACCACTTCACCGACACTCATGTGGCGGCTTTTACGTAAAAATTCCCGTCCCTGAAAAAAGACAAGTACCGTCGGAATGGCAAAGACGCTAAAATGGGATCCAATTTCAGGGGTTTCTGAGATGTCGATACTCTCGATGACAAAAGTGGGGAAGTGATCCATAATAGCTTCGGTCAGTTTTGGTTTCAGGGCATGACAAACATTGCAAGTCGGTGCGCTAAAGTAGAGCATGACCGCGTCATTGGTGTTTAAGGTTTGGTTGAGTAGTTCTAAGGTTTGCATAAAAGGATTATAATGAAATTCAGCCGTGCTTATGTTGAAATAACCAATGTCTGCGGACTTTCATGCAGTTTTTGCCCTCCAAAAACCAAATCGTCCACAACGATGGAACTACCATTTTTTAAAAAAGTAGTCGAAGAGTTATCCCCTTATACGGATGAAATTGCACTCCATGTGATGGGTGATCCAATGGTGCTGAGTAATCTGGGAGAGTATTTAGATATTGCACGAAGTACCGGATTAAAAGTGATGATTACTACCAGCGGGTTTTATCTCGATGAGGTGCATCGATCAGCATTGTTTCATCCTGCTTTGCGTCAGGTGAACATCTCACTCAACAGTTTCAATAAAAACAGTGTTTCTCGAACGTTTGAAAGTTATATGGATCCTATTTTAGCGTTGTGTGATGAGAAACTCTCCAGTAATAGTGATTTTTTTATCAATCTGAGACTTTGGAATCTGGATGAGAAGAGGAGCGAAGATCTTTTCAATACAAAATTGTTTGCGCTTTTGGAGGCGCATTTTCATTTAGAAGAGAGGACGATCATTTCGCAAATTAGCGGCGCACGTCAATCGATCCGCTTGGCCTCTAAAATTCTGCTCCATTTTGATCATTATTTTGAGTGGCCGAGTTTAGATAACCCGATTGCGGGTGATGGCTACTGTCAAGGGTTGAGTAAACAGATCGGGATTTTAGCGGATGGCCGAGTTGTCCCGTGTTGTTTGGATTCGGAGGGGGTCATGGAGTTGGGTAACCTGAGAGAAACAAATTTGGGTAAAATTCTGATATCAAAACGCTCCTCCGACATAACTAACGGTTTTTCCAGAGGGATATGCAGCGAAGAGTTGTGTAAAAAGTGCTCTTATAAAGAGCGATTCACTACAAAGGAGCAAACATGTCAGAAAACATACTAGAATCGATTAATAATCGTGTTGCCCTTTTTAATGAAGGTATTGATGAAAGCGTCCATATTTATGAGATTGCGAGTTTGCTCAAAAGTCTCCATGATGAAGATGAAGAACTTTATGGTCAAATTCTCGAAACACTTCCTCATGAGATTTTGGCAGAAGTTCTCCTTGAGATGCCTCAACAGCATATGGAGGAAGCGTATGAGCAGTTAGGAGCCGAGCATCTCGCAAGTTTAGCCTCAGAACTCGATACCGATGATGCCGCCGATTTGATTCAAAACATTGAAGAGGTGAATGAGGAACTTGCCGAAGAAGTCCTCTCCAAACTCTCAGACGATGACCGTGCTACGATCGAAACGCTTATCTCGTATGAAGATAATGAAGCGGGTGCATACATGCAGACCGAGCTTTTTGAAACACGCGCCGATGAGAGTGTCGGGGATTCGATCAAACGTCTTCGTGCTATGAAAGCTGAAGAACTGATCGACAATGTCCATCAGGCATTTGTCGTGGATAAACATCGCCGCCTGATCGGGGCAATTTTATTGGAGGATTTAATCCTTCATGAATCGGATGAACTCTACGGAGAAATTATGCATGATGGACACAATACGGTCCATGTGCACGCGCATGATGATATTTACGATGTTGTTGAAGTATTCGCTAACTATAACCTCAATACTCTTGCGGTTGTGGATGAGAATCAAATTCTTTTAGGGCGTATTACGGCCGATGATATCCATGACGTTATGGAAGAGCGGGCGACCGAGCAGATTTACCACATGGCAGGGGTAAATGAAGAGGCAGAAGATGATGAAGAGTTTTGGAGCATCGGGAAAACCCGTGCGATTTGGCTGGGCATCAATCTCTTAACGGCGATAGCAGCATCCGTTGTCATTGGAATGTTTGATGCAACGATTGAAGCGATTGTCGCTTTGGCTATTTTAATGCCGATTGTTGCTTCTATGGGGGGAAATGCGGGAACGCAAACCTTGACCGTTACGGTGCGTAAGATTGCTTTGGGTGAGATTGAAGGTAAAGAGGCTTATGCTACCGTTAAAAGAGAGGTATTGTTGGCTCTTTTTAATGGGGTCATTTTTTCTATTCTTATTGGATTGGTAGCCTATTTATGGTTCAAAATCCCATTACTTGGCCTAGTAATTGCCTTGTCGATGATTATTAATCTTTTCTTTGCAGGATTTTTCGGTACTATTATCCCTCTGGGGCTTCGTCGTGCCGGTATCGATCCGGCAATCGGTTCAACCGTTATTTTAACTACCGTTACCGACGTCGTCGGATTTTTGAGCTTCTTAGGGCTCGCTACACTTATATTACTCTAAAAGGATAGACCCTTGGACAGGCGGATTCGCTATTTTATTGAAGACTACTGGGATATCTTTATCGGTATCTCAGCCATAGCACTTGCATTTATTTATCATTCTCAACATGACTCTCTTATGGCCACAATCTTTGCGGCTATCGGCATCGCTGCTCTTTCTTTAACGGTTGCCGAAGTGGCGGATATCCTCTCAGAGCGCCTACAAGAACCTTATGGTAGTTTTGTCCTCACTTTTAGTGCTGTTGCGGTTGAGATTATTCTCCTTTATGTCATTTTATTAGAAGTCAAACACTCTCCTGAAGTACTAGAGACCGTTAAAGGGGGGATAATCTCCGCAGTCATTGTTGATTTAAATGTACTCCTTGGGCTTGCAGTATTTTTAGGGGGACTCGCCTATACACAGCAACAACACAACAAAGAGACTTCCAGCGCGTATAGCACCGTCTTATTCGTTGCTTCCAGTGCGTTATTGGTTCCGGGTTTATTGAGCCATACCGAACATGGAAGTGAATCGTTAACGCAAGTGAGCCATTTAATAGCGGGAGTATTGCTCCTTTTCTATATTATTATTTTTATTTTTCAAACCCGTACCCACACCCATTTTTTTAAAGCAACGGCACGAAGCCGCTTCTTCCGTTTGAAACGAAAACTCCAAGAGGAAGAGGATGCAGAGATTGATGAAAATGAAAGCAGTGATTATATTTTTGAACACCTCAGTACAGCTTTTAATTTTGGTGCAATTTTCTTTTTTATCGCTATTATCGCTTTTGGGGCAGAAATATTTGCAGGAGAAGGGGTTTATCTCGCTAAAGAGTACGGAATCTCTGCAGGATTAGCGGGGCTCGTTATTGCTATTATCAGCGTCTCTCCTGAAATATTTACGGCGGTACGTGCTGCACGTAACGATCAGATTCAGCGAGTTGTTAATATCGCTATGGGGGCATCAACGGTATCGATTATCCTAACGGTACCGATTCTGATGATGTTGGCGTATATGTCTGGGATCAATTTGACCCTCGATTTTAATCCGCTTCAAATCGGAGCCTTACTCCTAACCATTCTCTTAGTATGGAAAACGACCGATGAGGGGGAGACAAACTACTTTGAGGGGGCATCTCATATGATGTTCTTCCTCAGTTATGCCATTATCGCGGCGTATTACTGATGATTATCCTCTTTTCTCCGAGTGAAGGAAAGCGTGAGGGGGGGACGCTCCACGCCCTCACGCAAGAAAGCCTTATTTTCCCTGAACTTTATTCCAAACGTTTTGAAGTATTGAAACAGTATGAGTCACTGATCCAAAACGGGAGTGACGAAGATCTTTATACGCTTTTTGGCATCAAAGATCCACAAGTATATAGTCGATATCGCAAATCACTTTCCTCCACCCCAACGATGAAAGCGATTGAACGTTATGATGGGGTAGCGTATGATTATCTCGATTATCCGCATCTAAGTCAGGAAGCTAAAGCCTACATTGATGACCATACGATACTCTTTTCCAATCTTTTTGGTCCGTTGAAAGCTTCTGA
>JBFYRD010000106.1:0-6152 GCA_041302405.1 Sulfuricurvum sp. | reverse complement strand
AACAAAGTCTTAACACATGAAAATCTTTTTTTTATCTTTTTTAGCTCTTATTTTTATCACTGGGTGCACTACTGTTGCTACTCCCCCTCTTCCTACAGTGGAAAAAATCGATTTAGAACGTTATGCCGGAAAATGGATCGAAATCGCCCGTTATGAAAATCGGTTTGAAGCCGGATGTGCAGGTGCAACCGCCCAATACTCCCTCGAAGAAGATTATGTTCGTGTCATTAACAGCTGCTATGATAACTATGGCAAAAAAAGTGGCGAAGCAATCGGACGCGCTTATGCAGTCGAAGAGAGTAACAACAGCAAGCTCAAAGTGAGTTTTTTTCGCCCTTTTTACGGTGATTACTGGGTTCTGTTGTTGGGGGATCACTACCAATACAGCGTCATTGGCGATCCTAGTCGCAAATACCTTTGGATACTTTCACGTACCCAAGAGCTCACTAAAGAGGATAAAAAAACGATTCTTGAGTTTCTCCCGACGATCGGCTATGACGTGAGTAAACTCTATTGGACTCCGATAAGACCATAACATTCGAAGCACTGAAAGCGTATGATTTTTGATCGCAGTGGGTATATTTCGCCAAACCGGTGGAGAAAAGGCAATTGATAAATTTTTTAGACCAAAGATAAGATATAGTATCAAAAAAGGAGTCAACATGACCCATAGCAATTCGGCTCAACCGACCCTTTCATTGCGAGAGCAGCTGAAAACCCTCACGAAACCGTTTCACGATCAGCTCGAAAATACGGTACTTGCCCGTTCTTTGGCCGATGGAAGCGTATCTCGTGATCGATACGAACGCTATTTGGGTCATCTTTTAACCCTTCATTCGGTTATCGAAGAGAAAATCCGACACTATCCGCAGTGGAATGAGTATAACCTCGATATCACCCAAAGGGTTCGGTATCCCCTTTTACAAAGCGATTTGACCTCGTTAAACGCCCCTGAATCGGCAGCATCTCTCCCACCTTTAGCGGTACCTTGGTCCTTTGCTACGGCAGTCGGCGTCATGTACGTGCTGGAGGGTTCGACAATGGGGGGGATATTTTTAGCGCAGCGGTTATCGCACCTCCTCGGAGATGACGGTCTCCCCGCCACCCGCTATTTCCAAGGATACGGAGAGCTTACAATGCCTCGATGGGGAGAATACTGTACCTTTTTGGAGAGATTCTCCCTACAGGAACCGAAATCGCATGAAGAGGTTATTCTCGCAGCATGTGCGATGTTCTTGCTGATGCAGAAGGTTATGAATGAACTCGATTGACTATAGTCTCTGTGAACAAGAGCCTATCCATATCCCAGGACTGATACAGCCGCACGGTTATGCCCTATCGTTTGATGTCCAAACCTTTCTTGTCACCGGAGCAGGTATTAACTTCTCGCTCCCTCTGATCGGAACCTCTCTCTCCCAATGGCTCTCCTCGGAGCTTTTGGAGGGAATTACCCGTTGGCTGGAAGAGAATGATGAGGGGAAATCGATATGGTACGCAATCGATCTACCTCTTTTAGGACTCCCTAATATCGATATTTTAGTGACACGCAACAAGAATGAAGCCCTCCTCGAATCGCTCCCCTCGATAGAGGGGAACCAGCACATCTGCACACAATCGCGTTTAGGAGGGGCCGCTTCTCGTATCGCTTCTGCCGAATCGATCGAAGGGATGTGTCGATACATGAGTGAAGAGATTCTAACCCTTACCGGATACGACCGTGTCATGGTCTACCGTTTTGATCGTGAATACAACGGATGCGTCATCGCCGAAACGCGCCAACCCGATCCCCATATCATCTCCTATCTCGATCTCAATTTCCCCGCATCTGATATCCCCGCTCAAGCACGCGAACTTTACCGAAAAAATCTGATCCGAGTCATCGTCGACGCCGATTATATCCCTATGGGATTTCTACGATCTCCAGGGCTCCCCCCACTCGATATGACCTACAGCCATCTGCGAAGCATCTCTCCGGTCCACATCGAATACCTCCACAACATGGGGGTAAAAGCGACAATGACCATTTCGATTCTCATCGAAGGGAATCTCTGGGGTCTTATCGCCTGCCACCATACCACCCCGCTCCCACTCTCTTTGCGGATTATACAGCTGTGCGAAACATTCGGAGAGATTTTTAGCGCCCTCCTCGTGACACGCCTCGAATCGGATCTCCAAAAACAACAAACCCGCCTTTTAACCCTCTTAGAATCGATGTCGGAGCGGTTTCAAAATGAAAACCACTCTACCCCCATTTTTGCCGAAGCAATCTCAGACTATGCCTCGTTGTTTCTTTCTCTCTTGAATGCGGACGGTTTTTCCCTTTTTTCTCCCAACTATTTCAAATCGTATGGAAAAGAGTGCAACCGTGAAGAGATAGCGATTTTAGTCGCCTCTTTAGAATCACAGATGGTCGATAAACTCTTTATGACCCATTCGCTGGCACATATTTTCCCCCACTTTCCCCAATCGCTCCTCGAAAAATGTGCAGGAATAGTGTTCTTGAAAACAACCATACCCGAACCGTTGTATTGGATCTGGATCCGACAGGAGCAAAGTTTTACCCTCACTTGGAGCGGAAATCCGAACGAAAAAGGGTACATCAACGACCAAGGAGGGATCTCTCCGAGAACCTCGTTTGCGGCGTACAAAGAGATCGTCCGCTATCAATCACGCCAGTGGGAGCAATCGGAGAGAGAGTTTCTCCCCCTTCTCCAAAATACACTGGACCATTTAGGGAGCACCTTCGCAACGAAATCGACCAACCGTCAACAAGCAAAAAAAATCGAAGTGCTCGAAGATGAGAAATCGCTCCACTATTCACAGCTACTCGAAAGCCTCATTGAACTCATCGAACAGCGTGACGCCTATACGGCAGGGCACACCCGACGGGTCGCCCACTACTGCGATATTATCGGCCGTGTCATGAACCTCGATCCCCTCACCCATTCTACCCTTTTTGAGGCCGCCGTCCTCCACGACATCGGAAAAGTGGTCGTCCCCGACGCAGTGTTGCTTAAACCCGGCAAACTCACCGACAACGAATACACGCTGATCCAGCAACACGTCACGACGGGATTCAATCTCCTCGATAAAATCAGCTATTACCGCCCGCTGGCTGAGATCATCCGACACCACCACGAAAAATACGACGGCACCGGATACCCTCAGAAGCTAAAAGGTGATGAAATTCCTATACCTTCACATATTATGATGGTTGCCGACGCAATCGATGCAATGACGAGTAACCGTATCTATCAGCCCAGACGATCCATGCGTAAAGCGATTGAGGAGATTATCCGTTATCGGGGGATCTGGTACCATCCTGACGTAGCCGACGCCGCTGCTGCTTCCCTTGACCTCCTTGAGGGGGATCTTCTCAGCACACAAATTCCCCTCACGCCAATCGAACATGCCCGTTTTGCTTATTTTTTCAAAGATCCCCTAACCGAAGCATATAATGAGGCATACTTGAAAATGGTGCTCGAAGATCAGCTTCCCGAAAGAGGTTTCCTCTGTTATGCACTGGTAGAGTTAAAGGGGATGTCAGCATACAACATCACCAACGGATGGCATAGCGGAGATGCCCTGATCCGCTCCATCGCCCTTCTCCTCTTTAAAATCATCCCCTCCGATAATATTTTCAGGGTTTTAGGGGACGATTTTATTATCGGTTTTTCATCCGATTCCGAGTACGATTTTTTGGCTTCTCGCCTCCCTGTGAGTATGGAAACAATCATGTTAAACCTCAGAAAATTGACCCCTCAGGAGGTTCAAACCGTGTTGGATCAAACGTAAATTGTCAACTCTTTTAATAACGCTTCCAAATTGGAGAACTCTGCGTCGTAAAATCCATTTCCCTCATTTACATTATGGGCGTTAAAAATATTGTAGACCATTTTTGATTTAGGGAGAAAACCCATATTCCATTCATGGAACTCTTGTTTCTTGGAAAAGCGCTCTCCGATTAAGCATACGCTATGGTGACGATTGTCCTCTAATATCCGTTCGAAAATTCGATCTACTTTATCGACAGGTCCATTGAGCAACTGTATGAAAAAATTTTTGTCATACAGGAGTATTCCGCCGATCCCGTTTTGTCGATTTTTTTTCCATGATGCATTGAGGATCGAAAATACCTGCTCATGACTAATTTCTAACGCAACCTGAGAGACGTAAATCAACGTTTTATAAGGTTCACTGCTATCAATATCACTCTCCAGCGTTACATCCAAATTCTGGCTTGGTTTGGCGATGTAATACCCTTGGACGTAGTCGATTCCGATTTTTTTTGCGACATCGAAAATAGCGTGGTTACGGACAAACTCTGCAATGGTTTTTATTTTTCGTTTTTGGGCAAAACCGACGATTGCGTCAACAATGTCATAAGCGTCCTGATGGGTTGCTATCTTTTCGATCAGAGTCCCGTCGATTTTGATGATATCGATATCGAGCTTGATCAAATTTTCAAAATTGGCATAACCTGAACCAAAATCATCGATTGCGACCTGACATCCCAGACGATGCACCAATTCAACAAAACGGGTAATAGCATCTAAATCGGTGATACTGTGGGTTTCAAGTATTTCAAAACAGATTTTACGCGCCAATGAAAAATCACTGAGATGCTCTTCTACCAACGCTAAAAAAACGGGATTTTGCATGTCAACGGTTGAGATGTTGATTGAAAATTTATGCTCTCCATCGGATTTCTTTAATACTTCCAATGTTTTAATAAAAACCGTTTGTGTCAGCCTAAACATCTGATTGGATTGCTCTGCCACATCCAAGAAAAAATTAGGGGTAATCACCACTCCATCGGTTCCAATTAAACGGACCAGTGCTTCATAGCGTACGATTTTTTTCGATGCAAAACTGTAAATCGGCTGAAAAAACACCGTCAATCTGTCCTCTTTGAAACCGTTTTTTAGCTCTTTTGTCCAATAAAGATTTTCACGAAATTTGGCAGTGAAGTCTGATGTTGCATCATGAACCCAAAATCGTAATCGTTTTTCTTTAGCGTATTTCAATGCCATATCTAACATTCTTAACAACACATCAGAAGATCCATTCGCGATGACACCCGTCGCTGAGATACTGATTTCATACTCATCGATGAGAAAAACATTATTTTCAAGTGTATCTAGAATATCTTCAACAGCTTTAGAAAACATAAGCTGTTTGTCACTATCAGGCATTGTTATAACAAAAGTATCGGCATTGAAATGGTAAATTTCGCAGATTCCTTGACATTTGGTTTTCAATATCAGACTCACCTCATTGAGAAGCTGATCAGAAATTACATAACCATAAAAGTCATTGATCTGATGAAACCCCTTAATGTCGATCAGTGCAGCGTTGGAGATATTATGATGCTTTATATCCTCAAACAAGGCGTTACGATTTTTGAGATTTCCGAAACGTGACATGCTCAACGCTTTTTGTTTCTCCTCTTGCTCTTTGATAAGCTGGGTAATATCATTCGAAATTCCGATGAAATTTTCAATTTCTCCAGCATGGTTTTTAACGGCAATAATCGCTTGAGAGGCGGTATAAATCTCACCATTTTTCTTTTTATCCCTGATCTGCCCCTCCCAAATCCCTTTGGTTAAGATATCACTCCACATCCGTTCGTAGAATTTTTTATCTCCCCAGCCACTCCCGAGCATACTCGGATTTTGACCGATCACTTCGGTATGGGTGTACCCTGTGAGGTTCTCACACGCGTGATTGAGGGTAACAATTTTATTCTCTTTATCGGTGATTACTATGGCGTCATTCGAATGGATAAATACAGAAGAGGCAAGCTTTAGAGCCTTCTCATTCTCTACTTTTGCGGTGATATCCTGCACGGTTCCGATCGATTTGACAACCGATCCTTTCTCATCGAATTGATGCTCACATCGTTCTTCGACGAATTTTAATGTGCCATCGACCGAGACGATTCTGTGGACGATTTGATACTTACTGTGATTTTGCACAGAGAAAACATACGCATCGTTCACCCTATCGCGGTCATCGGGATGGACAAACCCCAAAAAAGCATCGTACGTCGCGTCGATTTCTCTAGGTTTTAACCCAAAAATACGATACACCTGATCCGACCAAAAAAGTGTGTTTTGAACCGTATTCAATTCCCAGTGCCCGATATTGGC
>JBFYRD010000105.1:0-3244 GCA_041302405.1 Sulfuricurvum sp. | reverse complement strand
ATATTTTTTGTAATTACTATCGATGTTCATACAGATATAACCTTTTTTTTTCGTAAATATTCAAATTCTTTATTGAGTTAACATTTTTCGTATGCTAAATGCGTTCCCCGCATGATACACTGGTTACATTTTAAAAGAGGAATTCATAATGATTTACATTTTATTGACTTTAGGTGCCTTGAGTATGGCAATAAGTTCTGTGCTCGGCATTTTTAGTGATGCTTGGATCGCCTTCGTTTTTCTTGGGATCGGGGTTATTCTCCTTTTCGTATCGGCTTACACATTGAGTGATTCGCTTAAAGAGCTCTTTAGTGCTTTTGAAAAAAATGAATCGTCTGCTTTGCCCCCTTTATTTGCTCCTCTCAAAAGTCATATCGGGAAAGAAGAGGTGGAAAAATCGCTATCAAACCTAGAGCAATCAATCCAAAAAGCCCTCTACGCAGCACAAAACACTCAAAAAACTTCGACTAGCAACCATGATCTCAATGATATTGTCGATTTATGTCGTCAAAAACAAGAGAGCATTGCCATTATCGCCTCGGCTGTCGAAAACTTTCACTCCAACCAGCCATTTTCTCGTGATCTTCCAAGAAACATCGAAGATTCCTTATCGGCCCTCAAAAACAAATTGAATTCGATGATTAACATCTCTGATGTTCAAAATTTGCTTCCTCAATCCGAAAAGCTTAATCAGATTGTTTCAAACCTCAGCCGTGTCGTTTCAGAGCAGTCGGTATCTCTCCAAGAAAGCTCAAGTTCCCTTGTTGCACTGGGAGAATCTGTCTCCTCTATCGCCGATGAGTCCCATCAAATAAGTTCACAGGCCCAAGAGATCAAATCGATCATCAGCATCATCGGTGATATTGCCGACCAAACGAATCTTTTGGCACTCAACGCCGCTATTGAAGCAGCACGTGCCGGGGAACACGGCAGAGGATTTGCCGTTGTTGCCGATGAAGTGCGTAAACTTGCCGAAAAAACACAAAAAAGCCTCTCCGATATCAGTGCAAGTGTTCAAACCCTTGTCCATTCTATGGATGACATCAACGATAAAATACAGCTTCAAAACCGAAGCGTTGAACAAATTACGAGTGCCATGACATTGCTCGAAAAAAATACACGCTACTCGGTCGATGTTGCAAGTGATGCCGATACCATCTCAACACAACTGACGCACAGCTTTGAGGCTTGGTTCTCCAAAGACAGCTCCAAAGGATACTCCCCTCAAAACGATTCTTTTGAAGTGGTAAAATTTGACTCATCAGACATCGACAACAAACTCTCTTCGATGTCCACGACTGATCTTGACAAGCTTGCTTTTGGTGCCGTTGAGCTTGATAGAAACGGCCGTATATTGCGTTATAACGCAGCTGAGGGAGATATCACGGGGAGAGATCCAAGAGATACGATAGGAAAAAGCTTTTTCAAAGACGTCGCACCATGTACCAATTCTCCGGAATTTTACGGCAGATTTGAAGACGGAGTTAAAAGAGGGAGCCTTAACACCTTGTTTGAGTATACCTTTGATTACAAGATGCGTCCTACAAAAGTGAAGGTTCAGATGAAAAAAGATCCGAACAAAGAGAGCTATTGGATATTCGTCAAAAGAATTTAAATGTCTTTTACCTTTACCAAAGAGAATGTTGCTGTTATTATCCGCTCTATCCTCTCACAGCATCTCTCCAAACAAAACTCCTCCTATTTTCCCCTTTGGTTTGAGTATCCCCAAAGGGGGGACTTCAGCCAAGAACCCTTTGGATTTGACTCACTAAGCCTTGTCACACTCGCTACCGAAGTAGGAACTTTTTTCGGGGTTCACCACACAGGACTCGAAGAGAATTTGATCCGATACCGAGACTTTCAAAGCTGGAACGATATCGTTTTTGACAGCCTAAAACATTACAACTCCACCATCACATTTTTCACCTCCGGCACCACAGCAAAAGCGAAACCGGTAGAACACCCCCTAGAGAAAATCATCAAAGAAGCTTCGTTTTTGAGTACCCTCTTTGAGCAACCCGCATCGATCGCCTCCTTTGTCAGAGCACACCATATTTATGGTTTTATCTACACGATTGTTTTGCCTCAAATGTTAGATGTTCCTGTGCTCTACCACGAACCTCTTCCAAGCCGTGATTTTTTCAAAACAGCTCCCCATACCCTCATTGTCTCAACCCCCACCCTTTACAAAGAGCTTGAGCTTTTCAAGGAGCGTTTTAGTCCGCATACGCAAGCGATCAGTTCAACCGAGCCCCTCTCCCAAAACACCTATGAGTTGTTGCATAACAAAGGGCTAGAAAAACTTTATGAAATATATGGATCTTCCGAGAGTCTAGGGGTAGGACACAGAACTTCCCTCGAAGAGCCATTTAGACTTTTTGATTATCTTCACAAAGATACGTTGCACGCTATCCAAGACGGGATCGATTTTAAAGGGGAGAGAGAGTTTTTGATCCAAAACAGAAATGATCACCTCCTGAAATATCGTGGATACAAGCTCAATTTAGTCGAATATGAGACGAACCTAAAATCGCTTGATGGGATCCAAGAAGCGACGGCAACCCTCTCAAAAGGGGAACTTCTTTGTTTCGTATGCGCACACAACAAGCCCGAGGTACTAAGGCAAATTGCATTACACCTTTCCCCAACGCCTGATAAGATTGTATGGATTGAAGTTTAAAAACTAAAAACTCCTCATGAGAATAATCCTAAACCAACCTCAAAACGCTAAGGGTTACTGTGGTATAATCGCGCCATTATTTATACCTTAAAAGGTCATTATTATGCGCCAAACCATTACAGAAAAAATCTTTTCCTCCCATGTCGGACGTACCGTTTATGCCGGTGAAATCGTCCGCTCACCCATCGATATGGTCATCGGTAACGACATCACCACCCCTATCTCGATCAAAGCGTTCGAAGATTCAGGTGCGACTGCGCTCGCTAATCCGGATGGGTTCTCCATCGTCCTCGATCACTTCATCCCCGCCAAAGACATAGCCTCAGCAAACCAAGCCCGTATTAGCCGTGATTTTGCGAAAAAACATCAAATGAAGCACTTCTTTGATGAAAAAGATATGGGGATCGAACACGCACTCCTCCCTGAAAAAGGGCTCGTCGTTCCGGGTGACGTTATCATCGGTGCGGACTCACATACGTGTACTCATGGAGCATTAGGCGCGTTCTCGACAGGAATGGGTTCAACCGACCTCGCATTTGCAATGGTCACCGGAGGCAACTGGTT
>JBFYRD010000103.1:0-2639 GCA_041302405.1 Sulfuricurvum sp. | reverse complement strand
TTCAAAACGTTTGACCCTCGATCGTAATGATGCACTCAACAGTGCGGTTCGTGATGAGCGTGATGTCGGTGCCTTCTACTACTATACGCCGGTAGCGATCCAAGATCTTTTCAAAGAGATTGATGAGAAAGGGCTTAAATCGACAGGGAACTACGGAATGTTCGCCCTTGGTGCCTACAACGGTCAAGGAGCAAATAATAGCGAAGCAAACGGCAACAACCACCTTGTCGCCCGTATGACTTATCCGTTTAAAACCGAAAGCGGTCAGATTTACGAATTTGGTATCCAAGGGTATACAGGAAAATACGTTTCACCAAATAAAGCTTCAGGTGCTACTTTGGTAGATAGCAAAGGTGTTAACGATGAACGTATCGGTATCTCCGCGATGATGTATCCTCAGCCGTTTGGATTGCAAGCAGAGTGGAACTGGGGTAAAACACCGGGTGCCGATAGCGCATTGAATACGACTACCATTAGTGAAAAAAATCTCAACGGAGGATACGTTCAAGCGATGTACCGCTTGACGAACGTCTTCAAAGACAAAGACGTCTTGACCCCGTTTGCAAAATGGCAGTATTTCGACGGTTACAGCAAAGCTGAGTACAATTCTCCACGTAACCAAGTTAACGATTGGGAGATTGGTGCTGAGTGGCAGGCAGCAAAAGAATTTGAGTTAGCTTTAGTATATCATAAAATGAATAGAAGCAATATCGTCGGATCTTCATCAAGCCCAGTAGGAAATGGGTATGGTGAACGATTCGATGGTTCAGCTCTTCGCGTTCAAGCACAAATCAACTACTAATTTCTCCTTTTTTCTATATCATGCCCGCGAAATCGGGTATGACGAAACCTCATTTTTTCGCTACAATACCTCTACCTCACTTTATAAAGAAACCCAAACATGATTACCGTAAATTTAATTCTCACCATTGTAGGATTGTTGTTCCTCCTTATCGGACTGGTTGCTCTGTACGTCTGGAGCAGTAAAAAGAAAACTCCCTCAAATGCAGCTCCCGCAACCATCGAAACCTTTGAATCCCTCAGCGCGATTATCAAAAACAGTACGTCGAGTACGTCCGAACTCAATCGCGCTATTAACCTCATATTAGAGCGCTTCGCAACGATCAATGCCCATAGCATCGGTAGCTACAAACATCTCCTCGAAGCACTCTGCACCCATCCGAAAACGGACTCGAAACTGATTTTAAAGTTTGAAAAAACATTGAGAATCAAAAATCCCGATTATAGCGATGAGATTGAACGTGCACTTGCGATAGGATTAGCGGCGAGAGGGTGAAAGCGGTGGGTTCTGGATAGAAAATAGAGATTAGTGCGTGAGCGGTGGCTCACGGTACTTTTATTTCTACTTTTGCACCTTTGCGCAAGGTATCGGTCGTTTTATTCATGTGCGCTTTAAATTTTTCCAATTTGATAAATTGGGTAATCTCTTTTTTCGCCGCTTCAAAAGGGACGGTTTTATCCCCTTGTTTCATTTTGTCTTTGTTTTCATCGTAAAATTTTTGCGCCTCTTTCTCGGTAACGCTGATTTTCCCCATTTGTTGTTTCATCCACATATCAACCGCTAAATCATTTTTAAGTGCCGCGTATTGTGCTTTGAATGCCGGCGTGTTTTGGATGCCGCTTTTAGTTACTTCTGCTTTAACGAGTTCTTGGTTAATGAGTTGTTCTACGACTTGACGTTTCATCTTTGCGTCGAGTTTTTCATAACTCATCCCACCCATAGCTTTGTTAACAAACGTGTTAGCATCGTTAGTGGTAATCGCTTTACCGTTGATCGTAGCGAGGGTGGCAGGGGCAGCAAAAACGAATGATGAGGAGATAACAAGTGAGGCAAGAGCGAGCGAGAGTTTCATAAAGTTCCTTTTGGAAAAGTGTTTGGGTATTATAGTGTGTCTTTGATACAAAAGTGTTAATAGATCCACTCATCATTATTTTTTATCTTGATATCGGTCAAGATCCATTTTCCCTATTCCTTTTATACTGTCATCATTAAAAGCCTAAAGGAATAGTGATGATTTTAGAATTTATGAGAGACGATCACCGTGCGTGCGATCATTATTATACCGAAGCAGAAAATGCTCTCGCCGATAAAAAAACCGAAGAAGCCGTAACACTGTTTGAATCGTTTTACCAAGCGACCAACCACCATTTCGATATGGAAGAGCGTGAACTCTTTATCACCTTCGAAAAACGGACGGGGATGATGGGGGGACCGACACAGATGATGCGCTACGAGCACCAACAGCTCAGAAGCCTTCTTGAATCGATGAAAAGTGCATTGAATGAAAACCGTCACAATGACTTTTTCGGGATCGGAGAGTCGATGATGATCATGCTCCAACAGCACAACATGAAAGAGGAACAAATGCTCTACCCGATGATCGATCGCGCCCTCGGAGGCGATGCAGAGCTGATGATCCAAACCCTAAAAGATATGGCGTCATGATCCTCCTAGATGCCCGAGAGTTCGACCATCCGGTTCCTCTGGAGATGGCTATCACCGCGTTTAAAAAACTGAGCGGTGATGAGGCGATCCACATGATCCATCGGCGTGAGCCGATCCCGATGTTTGAGATCATCACCAAAAACGGCGGTCGATACTTGAGCGTTAGAGAGCG
>JBFYRD010000102.1:0-9415 GCA_041302405.1 Sulfuricurvum sp. | reverse complement strand
TTATCAAAAAGCTCCGTTACGCCGGTGTTTTAACCCAAGACAGTGATGATTTTAACAGTATGATCGCGAACAAAGAAGAGCAATTTATGGGATGGCTCTGGGGGCGCAATGACGGTAAGATGAAAGTAGCGGAACTCCAATACGACCCATTACGTATTCGAGATTTTTATATGCAGAACGGTTATTTAGATGCGAAAATCGATGAACCATTTGTTGCGGTTGATTTTGATCATTACACTGCAGAAATGAGCTATAACGTTTTTGAAGGGGATGTTTACCGCGTTAGCGATATCCTTATTTTCCAAGATACTGCCGTTATCGATGATAAAGAACTTTTGGATGTCATCGCGTTAGAAAAAAACAAGCCTTTTAACATCAAAACTTTTCGAGATGATGCAGAGCGGATTAAAACAAAAATCGCCGATCTTGGCTATGCTTTTGTACAGGTGCAACCCGATTTGAAAAAAGACAAAGAGGGAAAAAGCGTTGATGTCGTTTATCGTATCACCCCTGGTAAAAAAGTACGTATTCGTAATGTAATCATCTCTGGAAATAACCGTACACTTGACCGTGTTGTACGCCGTGAACTTTTCCTCGCACCGGGTGACTTATACAGTCTTACGAATCTCAAAGATTCTCGTAATGCAATCGGACGTACCGGGTATTTTGAGAGCAATACGATTGAAGAGAAACGGATCGATGATGAATCGATGGATCTTATCGTCCAAACCAAAGAGGCACCGACGGGGAACATCCAACTCGGTGGAGGATATGGCAGTTTCGGCGGAATCCTCCTCAGTGTCGCTGTGAGTGACCGTAATATTTTTGGTTCAGGGATTAATGTAGGGCTAAATTTGGAGCGTTCACAACGCACCAGCAACTACTCATTTAATATCTCGAATCCTCGCCTTAACGATAGTGATTTTAGCGGTAACTTCTCGGTGTATAACAGTTCTACGGAATACGACAGTTACAGTGTCTCCTCAATGGGGACGAGTCTCGGTGTCGGACATCGCTTTAACCGCTATTGGAGCGGTTACATGGGATACAACTACTCTAAAAATGATTACAGTGATATTGATACGACATTAACAACATTGGATGAGCGTTATTATCAAAATTATGCTAAAAGTTCCGTCATTCTTTCGACGACATTTGATAACACTGATGACTATTATGTACCGCGTGAAGGGTTTACCTTTTCACAAAGTTTTGAAAAAGCCGGATTGGGCGGAGATACCGACTTTCTTAAAAGCCGAACGTCGTTTGGAGCCTACAAAGGGCTTCAAAAACTTATTGATTTCGACATGATTGTCCGTTATAAAGCCCGTTTCAACTACGTGTTAGAATCGGGTGAGCCGATTCCTCTCAATGAAAAATTCTTTATGGGGGGGATCGGATCGGTTCGCGGTTATCAAGGATATTCGATTTCTCCAATAAATGGAGTGGATAATAATAATGATCCTTTCAAAATGGGGGGAACGCAAACCTTCTCAAACAGTTTTGAAGTGAGTGTCCCTCTTGTTCCCGAAGCCCGTATGCGTGCCACTGCCTTTGTCGATTATGGGATGATTGGTGAGGATAGCTTGAGCGAAATCAAACGGGGCGGTTATGGTATTTCTCTGGAGTGGTTTAGCCCTGTTGGCCCGTTACAGCTCGTATTTGCCAATCCGATCGGTGAAAAACCGGGTGATGATACCACCGCGTTTGAGTTTACAATCGGACAGAGATTTTAAGCTTTTGTCATTCCGTACTTGATACGGAATCTCAAGATCCTGAGTCAAGCTCAGGATGACATAAAGTGCGTCATTCCGAACTTGATTCGGAATCTCTCTTGTTTTACTTCTTAATAAACACCCTTACAACTTTCGTCATCACTTCAACAACACCCATAACAATTCCCCCAGCGACAATCCCTGCTATTGCATCGATTAATACGGGAGTCATCCATCCAAGCGCTCCGCCAACAGTAGGAATAGTTTGCACGGTGTGTACGGCACTCTCTATGAGATGGTGAGCATCAGGAATCCCGTGCAGGAGAATGCTTCCCCCAACGAGGAACATCGCGGCTGTTCCGACGACGGTGAGAATTTTCATGAGTTTCGGAGCAAAACTGAGCAGTCCTTGTCCTAAGGCTCTTTGTGGTGCACCCCGCTTCCCTTCAGGGGCAGTTTGAAGCAGATGAAGCCCTGCATCATCCATTTTGACGATAGCGGCAACAATCCCATAGACCCCTATGGTGATCGCTATTGCGATCCCTGAAACAACCATAGTTTGGGTTAAAAGATCCTTGTCGGCAACGGTCCCCAACGCGATAGCAATAATTTCGGCTGAGAGGATAAAATCAGTACGGATTGCCCCTTCAATTTTCTCTTTTTCGAACGCTTCGAGATCAATATCTGGGTTATGGAATGCTTCAATCAGATCATGCTGATGCTCTTGATCCTCTTTGGCGTGCAAAAACGGGTGGGATATTTTTTCAAACCCCTCATAACACAGATAGGCACCACCAACCATGAGTATAGGCGTAATCGACCATGGGGCAAAAGCACTCAGAGCTAATGCAGCAGGGACGAGGATTAATTTGTTTTTGAATGATCCTTTCGCGACACCCCAAACGACCGGGAGTTCACGTTCAGCTCGAATTCCCGCTACTTGTTGTGCATTGAGGGCGAGATCATCACCGAGAACACCGGCGGTTTTTTTGGCGGCCACTTTGCTCATGGCAGCGACGTCATCAAGAAGAAGGGTTATGTCATCGATAAGAATAAGGAGGCTGCTTCCTGCCATAGGTTAATCCTTTAGGATAAGGGTAAAGTTTTTTGGAAAAATAATATTTTTGAGTTGCTCACGCGCTAAGTAGAGTCCTTTTCCTTCAATACTCAATACTCCATCAGCGGTATACTCTAGGGTGATATCAGATGCATTAATACGTGCGGCCAAAAGAATATGAGAAAGCCATAAAATAGTGCTCAAAAGATCAAGAATAGCTTCATCCGGCAATAAAGAACCATAAGAACCTTTTGGGACAAGATCAGAGGAGGTATTCCCTTTTTTAAAGAGCAAGAGGTGTGAGATCAAAGCTATTTGTGAATGGGTGAGCCCGTAATCGAGTGCACTCATCGCCAGATAGTGACTGTGTCGTTGATACGCATAATAACGAATACCTACCCCTATGGAGAGGAGTTTTGCAGCAATACTCAGTTCACGCCGATATTCAGGGGCTATGCCAAGAGGAGTTTGAACCAGCTCAAAAATACGTTTAGAAAGATGGGCACATTGGAGAGCATGATCACTATGAATACTATAGGTATCAAGAAGATAGCGTACGCTTGGGT
Source organism: Sulfuricurvum sp. (assembly GCA_041302405.1). Classification (GTDB taxonomy): domain Bacteria; phylum Campylobacterota; class Campylobacteria; order Campylobacterales; family Sulfurimonadaceae; genus Sulfuricurvum. The sequence goes on along the minus strand of JBFYRD010000102.1, from coordinate 6,077 downwards.
TATAATTTGCCGGAAAACGATCTCCTGCATTGCGAAGCAAATCGCTTAAAAATACCCCTTCACGTACTCCGACCCCACTGCAAATGAGTATTTTAATCTGTGTATGGCGAATAATACGTTCCAAAATTAAAGTACCGGGTTTGATCGTATCAAAACGATCGGGTTTTATGAATAAGGAACGGAGCTTCTTAGGTCCTGCTTCCAGTATTTGTGTGGTAAAACGTAAAAAAGCGGTGGTATTAGTCGTGTAGGCGTGGAGCTTTTTGAGAGGGTACTCTTCCTTTTTCATCAACGCACGGGTCAGGGCACGGAAGGTTCCTCCAATACCTATAAGAGTATCGGTTCCAAAATCAGGGAGTTGCTTTAATGCGTTATCGATATAAGTGATTGCCCCATTAATATCGTTATTATCAAAAAATAGCTCTTTTATACGAACCGTTCCGATATTTAGAGAATAGAGTTGTTCTACTTTGCCGTTGCGCATCAAGGTAAACTCGCTAGAACCCCCTCCCACATCGACACTGATAGCTTCATCAATCGGCGAAAGGAGATTGGCGCAAGCCATCCCCCCTAAGTACGCCTCTTTTTCTCCACTGATAATTTTAATGGAGAGATCATGTTCACGTTTGATACGGGAGAGAAAAATAGAGGCATTAGGAGCATCACGTAAAGCAGAGGTAGCAACGCACAAGATCTTTCGTGCACCGAATGAACGGGCGATCGAAAGAAACTCGCCAATCGCTAAAGAGGTACGCTCCATTGGCTCATGTTGAAGATTCCCCCCATTTTTATAGGCGGATTCGCTTAAGCGAACAGAACTTTTGACCTCATGAAGAATATGAAAAGCAAAACGGCTGGTTTTTTGAAAGACTGCCATCCGCATGGAATTGCTTCCAATGTCGATAACGGCGGTACATTGTGCCATTTACTCCTCTTCCTCCGTGAGCTGCTTATGTTTATAGAGAAGCTCTTGCATGGTTTCAACATTGTCTTTGTCAGGAATGATACAATCAACTGGACAGACGGCAATACAAGCCGGCTCATCATACGTTCCTACGCATTCGGTACAACGGTCCGGATCGATGATATAAATCGGATCACCCTCTTCAATTGCATCCATCGGGCACTCTTCTCGGCATGCGTCGCATGCGATACATTCATCGACTATTAATAGTGGCATAGGTTGCACCTCGGTTTTTATATTGGTTCTTGCGCGATTTATAGCGAAAGGAACCTTTGAGTAGTTTTAAAGTTTAAAATCTTATCGTTGTGGGAGGACACAACACAGTTTTGAGGGGAGAACCATACGAGCAACTGTCCCGTCAATCCCATCTTCGCGATTGGTTAATGTAATCACGGCACCGATGGCTTCAGCCGCACTTTTTGCTAAAAATAGCCCCAGTCCTACCCCTGATTTATTGCCTTGACGCTTAAATGGAGCGAAAAGATCGACGCTTTCATCGATTCCACACCCCTCATCGATCACTTCGATGACGATTCCGGTTCCGTTGAGATAGCTATTGAAGCGGATTGTTTTTCCCTCAGGGGTAAATTTAAGGGCATTTTGTAAAAAATTCTGCAAAATTTGATTCAGCAGTGTCACTTGCAAGAGGGCACTAAATGCGTCGGGTTCAAAGTCGGTTACAAGTGTTTTGTTTTCGCTGTTGGCGAGGAGTTTAAAATCCCCTTCCCATTTTTTTAGAATTTGAATGATATCGGTTTGTACTGGGATCTCAAGCTGTGCCCCTTCTTGTCTGCCTATATTGAGGATATCACCAACGATTTTATTCATCTCATCGACACTTTGGTTAGTGATACGAATCGCTTCGATGTACTCTTCTGGCGAGCGTTTTTTGATGAGGGTAACTTGATTTTTTAGTTTGATAACGGCAAGGGGAGTCTTCAGCTCATGTGCTGCACCGATAAAGAGCTCTTTTTGGTATTTAACAAAATTTTGAATGCGTGCGATAAGGCGGTTCAGAGTCTCTCCAAGAGGTTCAAATTCATCAGGGAGCTGCTCAACCTTTATAGGGCGAATTAGATGCTCATTCATATTGGAAAGGCGTCGTGAGAGGGCTGTAATCGGTGCAATCAACATTTTTGAAAACGCTATGGCATAGAGGATAATAACAACGAAACCAACCGCATTAATAAGAAAAATAGAGTTTAGAATTTTGGTCAATAACCGTTTTGTTTGGGTAATGTCGCGACTTATTTTTAAATACGAAGAGCGTTCAAAGTCAAAAGGGTAAATCAAGGTAAGGGTGGTTGTTTTGTTTTTGTGGGATGTTTCATAAAAATCAAGATGTTCTTCATTTGCTGAGAGGGTGATAAGCTCAACATTAAGCCCCATCAAGGTTTCCGTGTTGTTTTGCTGAGAGGATAAAAGAGATTTATAAGACGATATGTTTTCAGCATAACCGATCAACTCAGCTTGTTTCTCATCGTAAATGGATTGTTTGATAAAAAGGAATAAAAAAGAGGAAAATAAGATAACCAATGCCGCCGACGCAATAATAAGTTGAAAAAGAAAACGTCGTCTTATACTTCTTTTTGAAAACACAATTTTCCTCTTTTCATCGTATCGCTTGGTTGTAGCCTTAGTACAGGTTACGCGTAATATTTTATGATTATACAATAATTTCTTATCGTCTCTTCTCTTAAGGAGAGTGAAATAAAGCTAAGTAAATGGTAAGTAAAAAGAGTGAAAATAAAGGGTAAAAGCCCCTAAATCAGGGACTTTTTAAAGAGAGTGAAGTTGAAAAATTAATTAACTTCTTTAGGGAAGCAAAAACGGTATCCACGACGACGTACTGTTTCGATGGTTGTAATACCAAGAGGTTTGTCCATTTTTTGACGGATTTGGTTGATCGCAACTTCGATAACATTTGGTGTAACGAGTTCCGGCTCTTCCCAGATTGCATCAAGCAATTGTTCTTTAGAGACGATTTGATCACGATGACGTGCAAGGTGAGTCAATACTTCGAAAGGTTTCCCTTTAAGCTCGATCTCTTTTTCTTTGTAGATAATTTTTTCCTCTTCAGGATTAATGATCAAGTCATCAATTTCGATGATGTTGCTTCCGCCAAAACGAAGACGTGCTTCGATACGTGCAACAAGGACATCAAAATCAAATGGTTTACGGATATAGTCATCCGCACCGGCACGAAGTGCATCGATTTCGCTCTGATTATCATCACGAGCAGAAAGAACGACTACAACTGTTTTTGGGGTGTTGGTTTTGATATCAGGGATGATATCAACACTGTTGCCATCTGGCAACATCCAATCCATCAAAATTAGGTCATAGTTACGGATGTCGAGGTAATACTCGCCATCTTTTAAAGTTTCGACGACATCGCTTTGGTAACCAAACTCTTTAAGCCCTTCAGCAAGGGTTTTGTTGAGGGTTACTTCATCTTCAATGATCAGAATACGCATTCAGATTCCTCATATAACGGAAATTTTGCCGAAATGATACCACAGTTTTAGAAAATTTTAAACTTTTTTTCAATTTTTTTTAAAAAATGGAATAGTAATAAACGATAATAGTGCTTTTGAAATGATTGTCTAAAAAACAATAGAGACTAATCTCCCCCATTTGGGGAAGAAAATTTATTTAGTCGGGTTAGGGATGATTTTTATCTCTACGCGTCGGTTTGCTTCACGTCCTGATGGTGTATCGTTGGAAGCGATGGGCATACTTTCTCCGTATCCTACTGATTTAATACGATTTGAGTCAACACCGTGACTGGAAAGATAAGAAGTGACACTCTGTGCACGTAATTGTGAAAGGGTTAAATTACTCGCATCACTTCCGACATTATCAGTATGTCCTTGAACTTCGATTTTGGTTTCTGGATATTTAACCATAACGCTTGCGATGTCATCCAAGACAGGATTGAAATTCGTTTTAATATTGGTTTTTGCCGTGTCGAAAGTAATTCCGCCTGGCATATTGAGATTGATGGTGTCTCCTTGACGCTGTACTTCTACTCCGGAGCCTTTGAGCTCTTTGTTAAGCTCTTCTTGTTGGCGATCCATGTAATAGCCGATTCCACCACCTGCAGCTGCTCCTAAAGCACCACCGATTAGGATTCGTTTAGCACTATGATTTCCGGTAGCCGCTCCTGCTGCCGCTCCAGCGACTGCGCCGATAAGTGCTCCGGTTTGCGTTTTAGAAAGACCGGTTTCGGTTCCGGCACATCCGACAAGTAGAAATCCTGCGGTTAATAATGATAAAGCCATACGTGTCATAAAATAATCCTTTAGAAAGTCAAAATAGTATGATGAAAGTATAGCTTTAAATCGTGAATCAATTGTTTACGTATAGCGGATTGTGTGTAAAACACCGACAGTACAATGGGGCAAAATGTCAGGTTTGCGAATACTCAAGGTAAGCTCTTCGATGAGCGGAAAATTGTGTTTGAGGGTAGTTCCTAAAACGTCTAAAGCGGTTTCGATCAGCTCGAATTGCTCATCTCTCATCGTCGTTTCAATGAGCTGTGTTACTTCGGCATAGTTGACAAAATTCCCCTCAGAGTAGGGGTAGTCAATCGTGCAATCGATCTGTACTTGTTGGGCTGATGTGCGTTCATGATCAAGAATCCCGATTATGGTTTCAAAGGTGAGATTCTCGATGAGGATTTTCATGCGACCCGTTTCTCTTCCCCTTTGAACAGGCGGATAAAGTTAGGGATATGTTTGTAAAAGAGGATAAAGGCGATAAAAAGTACCGGAGCGTGAGGCATGCTCGGAAAGAGAACGAATGAGGCAACGACGAGAGCGAGAAGCCCGAGCATCGAAGAGAGGGATGAAATACGGATGGTTTTAGCCGCAACTCCCCATACAATGAGGGCGATGGCGGTAGGGATCGGCAGCATAACCGCCATAACGCCCATACCCGTCGCAACCCCTTTGCCCCCCTCAAACCACATGTACGGGCTGAAACAATGACCGAGTACGGCAAGAACGGCAACCATCCACTGTGCCGCATCGCTAAGTTCGAAGTATTTAGCAGCGAGGACAACGATAATCCCTTTGAACGCATCGAGTGCGAGAGTAGCCGCGCCGAGTTTTTTAGCAAGTTTAGGATTGGTCTCTTTGACAACGCGCAGTACATTGGTCGCTCCGATACTGCCTGAGCCTGAATCGGTGATGTTGACTCCGGCAAATACTTTTGCCAAAATTAGCCCGAACGGTATACCGCCGAGGAGATAGGCAACGAGGTAAAATTGAACATTGAGGTTAAATAAAAAATCCATTGAGCGTCCTTTTGTGGATAAACAAGGCGGTATTATAAAGTACTGATGGTTACAACTGCCTAAAAATCCTCTTAAGAAGTTATAGACTTCAAGGAATGGAGGATAGGAGTTTGGTTATAATAACAGCTTTACCGAATGTATAAGGAATTGTGGTTTGAGTACAGAAGAATTAAAACAAAAAATTATTGATCTTAAAAGCCGTCTCAGTGTCACGGTTGTGGCACATTTCTATCAACGTGATGAAGTGTTTGAGATGGGAGATATTACCGGCGATTCATTAGAACTGGCTAAGCGGACGATGGCGGATGATAAAGAGTTTGTCGTGTTTTGCGGTGTCGGCTTTATGGGACAGAGTGTCAAAATTCTCAGTCCGCACAAACGGGTAGTCATGCCGAAAGTCGCTTGTTGCGCGATGGCGAAAATGATTGATGGGCTTTACTACGATCAATCGATACAAAAACTCGAAGATGCAGGGATCAAAGCGGACGATATTCTCCCGATCACCTATATCAACTCAGATGCGGCGGTCAAAGCGCGTGTCGGAAAAATGGGGGGGATGGTTTGCACCAGCTCCAATGCCAAAACGATTATCACCAATGCACTTGCCGAGGGAAAAAAGATCCTTTTTGTCCCTGATCGCTGTTTAGGTCAAAACATCGCAAACATGATGGGATTGAAATCGTGTGTCATTGGAGACGGCAGTGATCCTAAAGAAGCAGATATTATCTGTTATGACGGGTTTTGCTCTGTCCATCAGCTCTTCAGTGTCGATGACATCGAGTTTTATCGCAATAAATATCCAGGTATTTTGAT
>JBFYRD010000101.1:0-7588 GCA_041302405.1 Sulfuricurvum sp. | reverse complement strand
CGAACGACGATCATCCTCCACGGCTCCATCCCAAATGAGGAAGGAGAGGTTCGTGCTACTTCCAGCATCGAGTCAAACTGCTCTTGTGGAATCTGTTTTTCGGTATCAAACACTTTGCACGCATGACGAAACGCCATCGCTTTTAAAAATTCAGACATATTCAGGCTCCCGCTCGTCATTCCCGCGAAGGCGGGAATCTAGCTTTTCAATAATTTTTACAATTCTAACGTACATTTCATAATGCTCTGTTTCTAAGTTTTCCAAACATGCACGATATTTCAGATAAGTTTTCCATGCAGCCTCCGAGGGCTTTGGTCGTCCCAATTTGATTAACTCAAAACTAACCGACGCGTTGATAAACCCTTTCCATATCTTTATCTCATCATCTTCTTCAAAACGGCGTGGAAACCACACCTCTTCCAAATCCTCGTGAGCATCATAATAGCGCCCCTCTTCGAGGGATATAATAAACGCTTCACACGCTTGAACTATACTCGCAGATTCTTGCGCCAATAGCCTCTTCCTCCTCGCAAACTGATGCACACATGGTTTGGAAATTTGGCTCGAAACTCCCCTAAACGCTCTTTCGAAGATTTTCCGCTGTCACAGTAAAAGACAAATACACTCCCAGCAGGTTCTGATTTCAGCAAAGGTGGAGCATATAGGGTCGTCTCGGCACCGTCGATAGGGTTTAAAATCGTGTCAATTAGAAATACTTTCACACCATCTGATTCAAGCTCTTTTTTGTTGCGTAAAAACTCTTCTTGCGTCCATTCATCGACGTTGAGATCAATCATTTCTGCTCCCGTTGCAGATATTTTGCGAAAGTTTATCAAAATTATAAATGCTTTAGCCTTAGGATTTTAGGCTACACTTACGCTATGGCAAAGAAAAAGAAAAAAATGATAAAACTCAACCAATCCATCCGCCATTTTTTCGGCGATGAGGGGTTCGATGAGGGAATTGAACGAGTTCCGACCGAGGTACTCATCGCCCTCGCCCATACACTGGGGATATTTGAGGGTTCAACCGATAAGACAAACCTAATTAGAACCTTCCGCCGTTTATGGTCAGAAGGGGAGACCGACAACCGTGAGTTGATTGTCGCGTTTTTCAAACATGAGGGGAAAATATATCCCAATCCAAAGCCCAAAGAAAAACCGCATGAGAGAGAAGAGAAAATCGATGAACTCCTAGAAGCGTTCGAAATTAGCGACGCGGAACGGCGTGATCTTCATGCAGCGTTTATCGACATCCGTACCCGTAAAATTACCCCTGAAAAAATAGCCTCTAAACTCGAACACATCCGTTATACGCGAAAACGTGAAACGCTCGAAAAAGGGTTAGAGGGGAAATTTAACTACGACGATACGCTGGAGTATTATGCTCCAATCACCTATAACGTCGGTGGTGAGAGCTTTACCAAGATCCATGTCCTCAAAACCCCGCCGCTGAATGAAAAACGGCTCCACGAAGAGACATTAGAAGTTTTAGTTCCTGAAATCAGTGAGCTAAAAACAGCGCTAACACACCAAAAACAAGAGCAAACCAATCTGTTTTTGGCTTCGCTCAATCTCGCCAACCATCGTTATCTAAATCGTGAGCAGATTATTGCCTCGCTCAAAAGTGCACCCCCATCGACCCAAACCTACGGAACGCTGGGGATCGATATTTTACGTGATGTTTTGGCGCGTCATTTGGGTACCCCCCTCATATCGGTAGGGTCGGATGATTTGATCATAGAGATTGAGAAACAGCTTACCCTTCCTCGCCGCGCGGAGCCGCTCGAATATACCCTCTCGCTCCATTTGGATGCAACAGAGTTGAGCCGACAAATATGGAACGAAGAGGAACTCACCATCACTACAATGGTAGAAGAACAAAGCATCCACGAAGAGAGAGCGTTTTTGAGTGAGCTGGAGCATTTGGTAAATGAGTGCCGCGAGCGCTCCAAACTTTTGGACATGGACGAAGAGTCACTTTACACTATCGTCTATGAGCTACTGTTACCGTATCTTACCCTGACTCCTCATATCAGTTCCAAAACCTCTCGGCGAGTACTGTTTTCCTACGATCAGCGGATTGCAGGAGAACTGCTCAAACGTCAGCGCCAAGCACTGTTAGCGCGAACGGTACGCGATTTTAAAAACCTCTTCCCGCTAGCACGCTCCCTGCGCCGTCGTCTCATTTTTCACACGGGACCCACTAACAGCGGTAAAACGTATACGGCGTTCCAGCACCTCAAAAAGGCGGGGACAGGATACTATCTCGCACCGTTACGTTTGTTAGCGTTAGAGGGGTATGAAACGCTTCGAGATGATGGGGTGAGTGCGTCACTCATCACGGGAGAAGAACAGCTCTTTGATGAGGATGCAACCCATATCAGCTCCACCATCGAGATGCTCAGTTTCGAGGTGGAGGTCGATTGCTGTGTGATCGATGAGGTGCAGATGATCGATGATCGTGATCGGGGATGGGCATGGGCAAATGCCATCATCGGTGCTCCGGCGAAAACGGTTATCATGACGGGCTCACCCAATGCCCGTGAGGCGGTTATCGCGTTAGCTGAGTATTTAGGTGAGCCTTTGGAGATTGTCGAGTTTGAGCGTAAAAATCCTCTCGAGCTTCTCAAATCCGCCACCCCGATAGATGCTATCGAGGCTAAAACCGCCGTTATCGCCTTTACACGCTCCAATGCTCTACGACTCAAACAACAGCTCTCTAAAACCTATCGTACCAGTGTTATATATGGAAATCTTAGCCCCGAAGTACGCCGCGAAGAGGCACGCCGTTTCCGTGAGGGGGAGACCGATATCCTCGTTGCCACCGATGCGATCAGTATGGGATTGAATCTCCCGATCAAAACATTGCTCTTTTCCAAAGCGGACAAATTCGACGGTCAAAACCAGCGTAACCTTACCGCCACCGAAGTACGGCAGATTTCGGGACGGGCAGGACGTTATGGGTTAAGTGAAAAAGGGTACGTCGGTGCGCTCACCGGAGATGTTCTAAAAACCATCACCTCCCTCTTTACCAAAAACATCGAGCCTATAACACTGCCGTTTAATGTTATGGCGAATTTTGATCATATCATGCTCGTATCCACGATTTTGGAAGAAAAATCGCTCTCTGCTATCGTCGATTTTTTCGTCGAAAATATGAAGTTTGAAGGGCCGTTCCGTGCCGCCAATCTCGAATCGATGCAGGAAGCCTCTGCTATTATCGACCGTTATGATCTCGATATGCGCACCAAATACACCCTCGCTACCGCACCGCTCTCCACCTCATCACCACTCGTGATGGCATCATTCGAACGTTATGTGAGGGCATTGGAACAGAAAAAGCCGATCGCTTATATCCCGCCGCAACGTTTAGGGCACTATGCATTATCCATGGAAGAGCTCCAAGAGGCGGAGGATCGGATCAAAGAGATCAGCCTCTATCTGTGGCTCTCGTATCGAATGGCGGAGTTTTTCGTGGATGCAGAAAAGGCACGTATGTTTCGCGGAGAGCTAAACCGTTTTATCGAAAACTCACTCCAACAAAGCCACTTCGTCCCGCGCTGCAAAACATGCGGAAAACCGTTAGCGCCAAACGCGGAGTTTGCTATCTGTCAAAGCTGTTTTAACAATCTTAACCGTGCCAAAGGACGGCAATCGCCTACAACCAGCCCTCAGTTTAAAGAGGGAAAACGAAAAGTGTATCGTTAAAACTCTTCATGATGCTGCATTTTGATAAAATCATCGACGATCGACATGTCTAAATGGTTTTTCATCGTCTCTTTTATAAGGTGCAACGCATCATAAGAACTTAACCGATCTTTGTACGAACGTTTGGTAGAGAGAGCATCAAATACATCACATACACCGATAATACGGGCAAAAAGAGAAATCTGTCCCCCATGAAGTCTATCTGGATATCCGCTTCCATCGAGTTTTTCGTGATGATGCCGTATTCCATCTAATACCCTGTGGTCACTAATCCCTAGTTTCACAGCAATCGCATAGCCATAAGCAGGATGATGCTTCATCTTCTCATACTCATCGTATGTCAAAGGGCCGTTTTTGTTGGTAATAGCGCGATCCACTTTGCTTTTCCCTAAATCATGTAAAAGTGCCGAGATCCCTAACTCTTCGAGAACATCTGCTTTTAATCTCAAATACGATCCTAAGCTCAGTGCATAAATACAAACGTTAATCGAATGGGTATGGGTATAATAATCATATGCGGTGATTTTAATCAATGATTCAATCGCATTAGCATCGCTTAAAATCGTATTAACAAACGCATCAACCACTTTTTTTGATTTTGGGACATTTTCCAATTCCTCAGGATTAGAGAACATTTCATCCAAAATCACCGATGCTTGCCGATAGATAACCGCCGCTTTTTTGGTAATTGCTATTTTTTTATTTTGAGCAACTGCTTGAATAATTTGATCGATAAATAGTTTGTAAATCGGTAAATCTTCTTCCCGGATATAGAGGTGTCGAACCTCTTCTATCCGAGCTTTGATGGGAGGAGTGATAGGGTGATTTTTTTCTAAAAGGAGTTTTTTGTCATTTCGAAATCCAATACCGATGAAAAGATCATACTCCAATATATCACCGATATCAAGAATCCATTTTTCAATCGCAGTATAATTTTGGGAATCGGCTTCAGTAATAACGTTCTGAATCCGTATCCGCTTCATTTTCTCTCATCTAAGAAGATCAGCATAATCATAGCGAGAAGGGTTTAGACATATCTTCTCATCACGGAGAACCAAACGCTCATCACTATTTTCTACCGCCAGTTCAAAACGGGCTTTAACTCTTTTCTTCTCTTTATCTTTTATCCGTTTTAACTTTAAAAAAGATTTGAGGGAAACCCATTCATCAATTTCACTCTCAATGACGTCTGCATTAATCGCATCCACCTCTTGCATCACCGCTTCTTCATTCGCGTGCGAGAGAAACTTTGTGGCTACCACATGCAAAATACTTCTCAATTGAGCATCCCGCTCTTTGTAGATTTGCTCCACTTTGACTCGCTCATCAATCAGCATCTGTTCTCGCTGATCGCGCAATCGGCTCGTCTCTTTTTCGAGGACATCGACTTTTTCGCGGAGCCTTTCATTTTCTTGCTCGATGTATTGGGTATAACGGTTATCACTCACAACGTTAGCCGATGCGTTAGATTTAGCCGATTCTACCGCAACGTATTTAACCCCATTTTCGACAATACAATTTAAACTTCCTCGACGGATACGGTTATGTATTGCCTCTTTGGAAACATTAAAATATTCCGCTGCATCGGCTATTGTCATCTTTTTCATTTTTGTCCTTGTTTCTGTAACATCTTGATAAACGAATTCACCATACCCATATCCAAATGTCCTATCATTTGCTGTTTCATCAGCAGTAACGATTCAAAAGAGCTCATCGGGTCTTTGTAAGAGCGCTTGGTCGAGAGGGCATCAAACACATCACAAACTCCTATAATACGAGCGAATTGGCTGATCTGATCCCCACTGAGATTATCAGGATAGCCACCACCCTCTATCTTTTCATGATGGTGACGGATTCCAGTCAGAATACGCTCATCCTCAATCCCAAGGTTGAGAGCAATCTCATGTCCGAGGGCAGGATGGTGTTTCATCTGGGAAAATTCATCATCAGTGAGCTTTCCGTTTTTGTTGATAATTTCATAATCGATTTTACTTTTTCCCAAATCATGCAAAATCGCCGCCATTCCAAGCACTTCGAGATCTTTCCCCTCAATTCCCAGATATGAGCCAAGACTGAGAGTATAAATACTTACGTTAATTGAGTGGGTGTGGGTATAGTAATCGTGGGCAGTTATTCTCATCAACGATTCAACGGCAGAGTTGTCACGTAAAATAATATCGATGAAATTATTGACCACCGGTTGAGCATTTTTGACATTTTCAAGTGATTCAGGATTTTTAAACATGGCATCCATTGATTCAGATGCTTTTTCATAGACCAAACGGGCTTTTTGTTCGGTAGGTATATCACTGCGACGTGCAATGCTTTGCAGATGTTTTTCTACGTATGCTTTGTATTTTCCCTCATCATCTTCGGAAACATAAACCGATTCAATTTCTCGAAGTTTCACTTTTGCATCGCCATCGACAGCCGTATCGCTTTGCAGAAAAAGGCTCATAGCACTTTTCGTTTCGTTGCTCATAAAAAGGTTAAAGTCAATCTGTGAGCCCTCCGTTATGAGCCGTTTGTCGATCGCTTTATACCGTTTTTTGTTCATGAAAAACCCTTAACGAAAATTATCGAACACAAGAGGAGCTTCCCACTCCATCGACTTGATATGCGCCATAATTTTTTGGAGTTCATCAATCTGTTTGGATTTTACCCGAATTGAATCGCCCTCTATTACCGCTGATGCTTTGGTTTTAAGATTTTTAATCTCCGCAACAATTTTTTTTGCCTCTTTGGACTCAATGCTATCGACAATTTTATAAGTGGCCTTACGCGCTCCACCGCTTGCATCTTCGGTTTTGAGTTCTTCGAGAGCTTTAGAGGAAAGTCCCCGTTTGATCAGTTTACCGATTACAATGTCTTTGAGTGCATCGAGCTTGTTATCGCTGGATGCTAACAAAATAAGCTGTTTCTCTTTTTCGCGGTAGTTGATTTCATAGGTAACCCCTTTAAAATCATAGCGTCCTGCTGATTCTTTTTCAGATTGAGCGATAGCGTCTTTAAAGGCTTGAAGATCGATTTTTGCGGAAATATCGAGAGAGTGTTCTGATGCCATGTGAGTGTCCTAACTGTTTTATAACAATTAGTATAACACATTAAAAATCCCATCCCCCTAAATCAAAACCTCCCCCAAAATTCATTGTCGGATCAGGATAACCTAACATGCCGCTTTTGGTTCGGAGCATTTTAATGTCCTGCATCGGGGCGATAGCTTGCGGACAAACAGGAACACACGCTCCACAGAGGGTACAATCCCAAATGCCATTGGTTTGAACCGCTGCCATTTTCGCCTCACTATTGGTTTCTCTAGGATCATTGACATATCGCCAAACACGGGTCAATGCAAAAGGGCCAATAAAATTAGGGTTTGCCATATACACGGGACAGGCACTGTAACATGAAGTGCATAAGATACAATCGCTCTGCACATCGATCCGTTCCATAGCTTCGCTGCTTACACCCTCGTTTGAGATTTGTTCACTCCATGTTTCTCCTGCTCGATTAAGCCGTTCAACCATAGAAGCATCAACCACCAAATCACGAATCACGCGTGCATTTCGGATCGGTTCAACCACATCGCCATCACTCGGCTTGTATTCGCACATCAGCTGCTCACGCCCATTTACTCGAACGGCACAGCTTCCGCATACACCGCTACGACATCCATGTGAATAGGTAAGGGTCGGATCGATTTTTGTTTTGATGTGATTCAAAATACTCAAGAGGGTAACGTTTTCTAACTCGACGCTATAGGATTGTGATTCTTCCCCGCGTAAAATAACTATTTCCATCAATCACACCACTCTTTTTCGTACTCTTCGTCATCTTCAAACTCATCATCTATATCTTCATTCATTGTATAAAATCCG
>JBFYRD010000100.1:0-3290 GCA_041302405.1 Sulfuricurvum sp. | reverse complement strand
CCCACCTACGTGGGAATTACAAAAATAACTAGACTCGATACATCAGTCCCATATGGCTGGTGGTAAATCCATGCTTTTGATAAAAATAAATCGCTTTGGTATTTCGTAAATCAACACCCAGCGTTAATCTCCCCCATTTTCTTTGATCGGCTTCCTCGATTGCCGATTCTAAAAGTTTGGTTCCGATTCCAGACCCTCTATAGGGTTGTGAGACAACCACATCTTCGATGCTACCGACATACGCGCCCATAGCCGTAGAGATTATTCGCTGAAGCGTAATCATTCCGACAACTTCATTGAGTATTTCAGCCACCAATACGATGCTGTGTGAATTTTGGAGAAGGAGTTCCAACCCGTGAAATTGGTTCTCTTCATTAACCATAAAATCATCTTCAATCGAAAAAAGTTCACCGAGTAGTTTGACCATAACAGGTATATCATCGCTGTAAGCCAAACGGATATTTATCTTATCGTCCATTTTTCATCCGTTCTAACAGTTCACCCAGTTTGTCATGACGCAACTGGATTAGACGCTCAATCTCATCATAATCAAAATTACCGAAATACGCCATGTCAAAAACTCTGAGAAGGGCTGCACGACAGCAGCTCTTATCACACTCGGTGACAAGCTTTTTCGCTTTTTTATACGGGAGCGAAGTCTCTTGGAAAATCTTTATTGCATCAGCTACATTCTTGCAGCCGCATTCACAAATTTCCAGAGCTAAGATTTCTTCTTTCGTAGCCATAACTCACCCCTTAGAGGGAGTGCTCTGCTTTGTATTTATTAGCTGTTTCTACTGCATTGTAGAGTTTTTCAGCCAATTCAGGCATTTTTACATGATTCGTCCATACCGTATCTTCTACGATGTCGTGAATCTCCGATGCGATTTCTACCGCTAAACGTTTAAGTTTCGCTAACTCTTTTTTGTGCTCTTGTTCGCTCATGTCCGGCATAGTCAATCCTTTTAGAATTGATGATGCATTTTTTATTCTTACTTAAATTCTTGGAACATCACTTTTAGATGTTTTTTGTTCAATCATTTTAAGTAAATCAAGATGGACCGAATAAATAACGTTCCATAATTGTCCTCTTGCACCCTCTTCGTTTGTAGTGACTAATTGAGATGCAAGATCATGAAAATTATGGTGAAGCTTTTGAATTCGCGCGTATTCTTTTTCATCATTAAAAAAATCAGGTCCTTGATTAAGTAACCACTCACCAAATCGGCACTCATATTCTCCCACTTTTGGAGGGAAAGGATCTTGATTATTCCAATAATTCTCTAAATTTTTAAACCAACTACGATGTTCAACACTCGCATACAGGAGCGGGATTAGATTGGACGATATCTTTTGAGTCGAAGTCCATGCAGGAATACTTTTCCACTCTCCTGACCATGTTAAAAAAGTCTCCGGAGGCATCGGACGTGCTATTGCATAACCTTGTGCATAGTCACAGCCAAATTGAATCAAAAGGTTACCATGCTCAATCGACTCCACCCCCTCAGCAATCACTTTGAAATTAAAAGCATGTGCCAATCCCAAAGTAGCATCGAGGATACTCAAATCGCTCGAGTTCGTCGACATATCCATCACAAAACTTTTATCCAATTTAAGATAATCGATATTGAGCTTTTTCAAATACGAAAGGGTTGAGTATCCAGTACCAAAATCATCTAACGCTATCGTCATTCCTTTTGTATGAAGGATGTCAATCACTTTTTGAATTTCATTGATATCATGAAGTGCACTGGTTTCTAAAATTTCAATTTCAATTTGACTCGGAAGAACATTAGGATAATCAGCAAGGATACTATCCATACTGCTAACAAGTGAGGATTGTTTCAGAGTGTACGCACTAAAATTAATACTGATGTTAGTGCAAAAATCGTTTTTATTCCATTCCGACAACTGAGAAACAGCTTTTTTAAACACCCATTGATCTAAAGTGTAAATTAACGGACGATTTTCGATAATGGGGAGAAATTCATCAGGATAAACGATACCCCGTAGTGGATCATTCCAACGGATGAGTGCTTCAGCACCTAATACTTTACCCGTTGACATTTGAACTTTCGGTTGATAATAGAGTATAAACTCTTCATTTTTAAGAGCTTTGTTAATGCTTGAAGCACTATCTATCGTGTTTTCATACGAATTTTCATTAATTTCATCATAGTAAGCAAATTGATTTTTACCGCGTACTTTTGCTTCATACATAGCTTGATCCGCTTGTCGCAGTAGCGTATCTGCGTCCACTTCGATTTCTTGGGGATAAAAACTGACACCGACACTCGCTGAAATAAATAACAGATGATCAGTGTGGCTAAAAGGTTCATTCAATGTATCAAGAATACGCTGAATCAGAGGAACAACTTCTTCTCGAGTGTTGATATCGCCAATCATAACCGTAAATTCATCTCCTCCGATACGTGAAACGATATCATCACCGCGTACTAAAGAATTTAATCGCAATGCTACATCTTTGAGTAGCACATCCCCTGTCTCATGTCCATGATCATCATTGACTTTTTTAAAACCATCCAAATCGATAAACAGCAAAGCGGCATAAGTACCATGTCGTTTTGAGCGTGCCAAAATTCGAGGGATAATACTGGATAAAAGGGCACGATTTGGAAGCCCTGTCAGCACATCATGATTGGAACTGTATTGCAGCTTTAATTCAGTCTCTTTTTGATCGGTTATGTTATAGAACCAACCCAAAATACACTCATCTCCTTGAAAAGTAATGAGTGTATACGATGCTAGTGCCCACAGTTGTTTTTCTTCAACCATTAATTCAACCGTCTCGTTGTAAATACGTTCATTATGATAAAGACGATTGAGTATCTCTTCATAAACCATAGGATCACGATAATAATTATGCGGATTTTTTCCAATAATTTCATCTCGATTGATATGAATCAATTCCCCGTATGCGAGATTGGCAAAAATGACATTTGTTCCATCCATAGTAGAAATACGAACAGCGATAGGACTTAATTCAAGCATCAATAAAAGTTGCGATTCGCTTTCGACAAGACGATCATGCTCATCTTTCAAAATCGCTTGAGACTCTCTAATGGATAAGGTCATTTTTTCCATGGCTGAGGCTAAAGTCACCATCTCTAACGTGCCGGTTTTAGGTATCTCATTTACGGGAAGACCATCTTCATCTGTTTTAGTGATCACCCTGTTCAAATCATAGAGGGGTTTCAATAAAATAATACGAAGCATTAAAAAAAGTGCCAACGTCAAGAAAATAGATAATACTACGGCATCAATAATCG
>JBFYRD010000098.1:0-3700 GCA_041302405.1 Sulfuricurvum sp. | reverse complement strand
ATCAACATTATATTGTTCGACAATCCCCAAAACTTTGGTAAATTTTGCCAAGGATTGGAGTCGTGAGGCTTCTACAGAGGCTTCGGCTGAATCTGCAGTATTGCTCTTTGCTAATAAAGATGTTGAGAGGGCAACACTAATTGCTACGGTGCTGATAAAACCGACAACCATCATTTTTGTGTTTTTCATACGTTTTTGAACCTCATGCAGAGCCATTAATAAGATCAGGAATTATAGTGAAAACTTCATTAATTAACAATGACTTAGAGTACTTCAATAACAACATCACCGATTGTTATTTTTTCACCTTTGATGATTTTTGCCCGTTTACGTGTTTCAATAATTCCATTTCGAAATACTTGGTTATTGTCTATCAACATTTTTGCTTGTCCGCCGGTATCAACAAGATCGAGAAGTTTGATCAGCTTATGTAGTTCAATAAAAGGTTCATTAAGGGTGTAGGTCATAGTATGTCTTTGCAATAAAATAATAGTCTAAAAGAAGAAAAAAAGGGGAAAATAAAAGTAGCATGAAAGCCCCCTAGGGCTTCATGATTGTGATTTTACCAGCGATCGCGTGGAGGGCGTGGAGCACGAGGACGAGCTTCGTTAACACGAAGTGTACGTCCGCCGAAATCGTTACCTTCAAGAGCTGTGATCGCTTTGTTAGCTTCATCTTGGTTCGCCATTTCTACGAAACCGAAACCGCGAAAACGGCCTGTTTCTTTATCGTTTACGAATTTAACTGAACTAACTTCACCGTATTGTCCGAAAAGATCTTTTAAATCATTTTCGTCTTTGCCGTAGGGAATGTTCCCGACATAAATTTGTGTCACATTGTACTCCGTGGAAAAATCGAACTATAACCAGCATAATCCTTAACACATTTTAGCCTTTACAATCTTATGGGAATGTTAAAAATAATTGTATTTTTGTGATTAGTCTAATAGTCATGTAAAAACTTTACACATAACGATTTAGAAGAGGAGATAAGGGGCAAAGCATGCTAGATAAACACTAGAATTAGATTGAAAATTCTAGCGAAGAAGAAGGATGAAAATAGGTTGCTTTGTCTTCTAATTTTTTAAGAATTTTATCCCGTGGAAGAGGGTGACAGAGGTGAAAACCTTGTAAGGTATCAATATTGTTGTGAATCAAAAAATCGCAATGAGAACTCTCTTCAACCCCTTCTGCCGTTACTTTCATCCCCAGTACATGAGCGAGGTTGGAAATGGCTTCAACGATATGTCGATTAGAAATATCTTCAAAGAGAGGAAGAATAAAAGATTTGTCAATTTTGAGGGTATCAATCGGGAGTTGTGCCAAATAAGCAAAGGATGAATATCCGGTACCAAAATCATCCAAAGCAATACGGATTCCTCCTGCTTTTAGGCGTTGAAGTTGGCGGCTAGCGATTTCAATATTTTCCATAACTGAGCTTTCGGTCAGTTCTACTTTGATGTAGCTAGAGGGGATTGAACGTTCTTCCAGGTAGTGCAGCAACTCTTGGGCGAATGCTTCTTGGTGAAGTTGTTTTGTGGAGACATTAATTGCCACAAAGAAAGGTTCATCTCGAAAAGCACGCACTGTCTCAATAAAGTCACATGCTTGTTTAAGTACCTCTTTGCCAATGAAGAGGATGTCCCCGTTTCTTTCAGCGACCGAGATAAAACTATCCGGAGCAATAAATCCTTCTTTAGGGTGGTGCAGTCTAAGAAGGGCTTCATACCCCTCTAATTGCAATGTTTTGGCATCAATCAGTGGCTGAAAATAAAGTTCAAAGAGATTTTGCGAGAGTCCGTCACGAATTAGTGATTCGATATGCAAGTGATCATGAAGAGCTCTTTGCATCGAAGTGTGGTAATAAACAAATTGATTTTTTCCTTTATTTTTCGCTTCGTACATTGCAGTATCGGCATGCTTGATTAAATCTTCAGCATTCATTGCATCATTAGGATAGAGGACAATGCCGATGGATGAGGAGAGGAAAAAGTCAATTTCATGGACATTAAATGGTTTTTTAAAGGTATGAATTAAACGTTGAGCAATAGCTTCAACACTGGCGTTATCGGCATCTTGAAGTAAAATTACAAACTCATCTCCGCCAAATCGGGCACAAAAATCGTATTTTCCGACACTCTCTCTGAGGCGATCACTCACCTCAATCAAGATAGCATCACCTACTTTGTGCCCCATGGTATCGTTGATGTTTTTAAAATTGTCCAAATCCAAAAACAGTAGAGCGAACGGAGTACTAGACGCATGCTCAAATCGGCTCTCAAGCTGTAATTTAAGCTTCGCTCGGTTGGGTAGCATTGTGAGAGGATCATGATAGGCGAGAAAGGCAATCTCCTCACCTTGAGCTTTTGGTGCGGTAATATCACTGGTAATACCGATAAAAAGATTTAACGTAGGATGATGGTAAATACGGCTATTTAGCCAACGTATTGCTCCATCGATTCTAAGAATACGAAATCGAATTTCTTGTGATTGTCCCGGAAGAAGGGTTTCAAAAAACATTTGAACCAATGAGCGATCATCGGCATGAATTTGCTGCTGCCATAAAGAGTGGTCAGACAAAAAGTTTTGGCGGGTGAATCCGAACACTTTTTCGATTGCACGGTTGACATATCGTAATGACATTGTTTGGTTGTCAATGTACCAAATGACTTCATCGATACTGCTCAAAATCTCTTCAAGTTCCTGATTCTTGGAGTTAAGAAGTGATGAGAGTTCATTGGCCTGAAGTTCAATAAGCTCTTTCGAAATTCTAAGCTCTTTATTGAGACGGTAAAGATCAGTTTGGTTACGGACGTTCACAAAAAAGCGGATATGATCGTTATGGCGAATCATTCGTACACTTTTAACCGCTTGAATAATGGTACCGGTACTGTGAATAAAGTTTGTTTCAGCATCGAGGGATTTCCCCTCAACCATTACTTTTTCAAGGCACTTTTGAAATACATCGATATCGGCTAGGAGACTCAGCATATTTAGCCCAAGCAAGATATTGCTCCGCAAGCCCACCATTTCCGAGAAAGCGTCATTGGCAAAAAGGATGACACCTCGTTCATCCACTATGACGATTCCATCAGGGAGATAATTCAAAACATCATAAAGAGGGGCTTCGTGTTTCATTGTTTCCTATAAAAAAGTGATTATTTTGTGATATTATAATTTGTTATAGTTTAAATCTTGCTTCATTCTCTTTAGCAGGTGATTATAGGAATTTGGATATAATCGCGTAATTTTTATGTAAAGAGTTTTGCAATGGTACAAGTCACAAAATTAACAATGCGCTTCGGCAGTCGAATTTTATTTGAGGGGATCAACCTCAAGCTCGACCGTAACAAACGCTACGGTCTGATCGGCGCAAATGGCGCGGGGAAAACAACATTCCTAAAAATTCTCAGCGGTGAGATCAAAGAGTACGAAGGGGATATCTCCATCGAGCCTGGTCTCAAAGTAGGGATTTTAGGACAGAATCAGTTCGCATTTGAAGATTTCACCATTTCCGATGCGGTATTATGGGGAAATAAACGTCTTTATGATGCGATCAAAGAGAAAGAGTATTTGTATACTAATGGCGATTTCGAAGATGAAAAAACGAATGATCGTCTTGCTGAACTGGAAATGATTTCAGTTGAAGAAGATCCAACCTATGAATACGATGTTCAAATCGCTAAGATTTTAGAAAATGT
>JBFYRD010000095.1:0-5118 GCA_041302405.1 Sulfuricurvum sp. | reverse complement strand
TTCACGCCTCATTTGCCCTCAAAGAGATGGGGATCGAGACGATCATGGTCAACTGTAACCCTGAGACGGTATCTACTGACTACGATACTTCCGATGTCCTCTATTTCGAACCGATCGATTTTGAACACGTCCGCTCTATCGTAGATGCAGAACAGCCTGATGGTATTATCGTCCATTTTGGAGGACAAACCCCTCTTAAATTGGCTAATGGCCTTAGCGCTATCGGTGCTAAAATCGCAGGAACCTCTGCGGAGGTAATCGACTTGGCAGAAAACCGTGAAAAGTTCTCGGCATTTGTTGTTGCACAAGGGCTTAAACAACCTGAAAACGGTATTGCAATGACGAAAGAACAAGCTTTCGCTGTTGCTGATGAACTCGGTTATCCGGTTCTTGTACGCCCATCCTACGTTTTGGGTGGACGGGCTATGCGTATCGTTTACAACGAAGAGGAACTCCGTACCTATATGGACGTAGCGGTATCAGTAAGCAACGATTCTCCTGTTTTGGTTGATAAATTCCTAGATCAAGCCGTTGAGTTGGATGTTGATGCGATTAGTGATGGTACCGATGTTTATATCGGTTCGGTTATGCAGCATATCGAAGAGGCAGGGATTCACTCAGGAGACAGTGCTTGTTCACTCCCTCCGGTAAGCCTCAGTGCCGAATTACAGGCACAAGTGGAGCAACAAACCAAAAAAATCGCTTTGGGCCTTGGGGTTATCGGGTTACTTAACATCCAATATGCGATCTACCAAAACGAGGTTTATCTCATCGAAGTCAACCCTCGTGCATCTCGTACCGTACCGTTTGTCTCCAAAGCGACCGGTATGCCATTGGCTAAAGTAGCAACCCGCGTCATGGTGGGTGATACGCTCCGTAATGCCCTCAAATTCTACGATAACTATGATATCGTTATGGAAGTTGACGGACTTCTCAAACCGCGTCTCAAAGGTCATGTAGCGATTAAAGAGGCTGTATTCCCGTTCAATAAACTCTACGGTGCCGACTTAGTACTCTCTCCTGAGATGAAATCAACGGGCGAAGTTATGGGCATCAGTGAAAATTTCGGTATCAGCTTTGCAAAAAGCCAGCTTGCTGCAGGAAACAAAATCCCAACGTCAGGAACCTGTTTCCTCTCCTTTATCGAAATGGACAAAGCTCATGCTCCCGAAATTGCACGCGGATTGTATAACCAAGGATTCAAACTTGTTGCGACTCGTGGCACCCAAAAAATGATCGAAGCGGCAGGTATCCCGTGTGAAGCGGTTCTAAAAATCTCTGAGGGTCGTCCAAATATTGAAGATGTAATGAAAAATGGAGAGATATCTCTAGCAATCAACACCTCTGATAATAAAACCTCAAAAAAAGATGCTGAGCAAATCCGTCAAATCGTATTGCGGATGGGAACACCATATTTTACCACCCTCAGTGCTGCACGTGCCGCTATCGAAGCGATGGGACATATGCATGATGATAGTTGGATGGAACCTCATGCCCTCCAAGATTATCTCATCTCTTGAGCTATGAATAAAATCTTCCTCGCCCAAACCGACACTACCGTCGGTTTTCTCTCCCAAAACGCTAAACGTTTAGAAGAGATAAAAATGCGGCCCGGAGATAAACCGTTTCTCAAAGTTTACGCTCAATTAAAAATTTTGCATCACGATATTCGCGTCCCAACAGTACATAAGAATCGTGTACGTAATGCCCGAAAAACAACCTTTATCGTCAAAAACCAAGCTTTCCGTTATGTTAGTAATCCTGAACATGCTGCTCTTATTCGTCCCTATGGTTGGCTTTATTCTACCTCAGCTAATAAAAGTGGTGAGCGTTATGATCCTTCCTTTTGTCATCATGCAGCCGATTGGATAATAGAAGATTACCGTACATTGCATGAAGCCGGTGCATCACGCATCTATAAACTTGGACGAACACGATTAGTGAGGGTACGATGACAAAATTTTTACAAGCCTTTTTAACAGGTGCTTTTTTTACTTTTTTGTTTGATTTCACCCTTTTTTTAGGGTTAAAACTCAACTATATCGATGCCCACGGAATGAAAATTTATTTCAACCCCTTTTTCGTCGATAACCAAAATATTTGGGTATTTCTGATACTCTCCCTATTTATTGGGTGGATTACGATTTATCGTCGAAGTGTTAAATCTGCGGCCATTATTTTAACCCTATTTTTACTTCTTAGTGCTTCCGCATTGATTCCTCCCATCGGTACAAAAATCGGCGATGCCCTTTTTCGTCAAACTAATCTGGAAATTGCCCATACTCCCCATCTTTATCGAGGAGATATCCTCTATAGTGATCGACATCAACTCTTTTTTTATGATACTGATTTACAAAAACTGATTACACTACCACAGGAGAAAAAATGAAACACATTATGAATTCCAACACCGTCTTTTTGGGTGCTATGAGTGCAGTAATACTCAGTGCTTTTAGCGGATGCCAAAGTGCTCCCGAAGAACAAGCCGCTTCCCAAGAAAGCGTTAATCAAAATAAATTTTTGGTTGTAGAACAACAACCTAACGGTAAATACGTCATCGTCGAAGAGATGCCAACCACCGGTCCAAGCCGTGCCATTATCCGTGAAACCGATGAAAACGGAACCGTTTCTGAGCGAGTCATGAGCGAAGCGGAGATGAAAGAGCTCGCTGATCAAGAGTACAAAAAAATGGAAGCAGGTCAATCAGAACTCAATTCCGAGCCTCAAGGAGAGGGGATGGGACTCGCGGGAACCATCCTCGCTGCTGCTGGAGGTGCATTGCTTGGAAACATGATCGGTAATGCGTTGATGAATAATAAAAATGTTCAAAGACATCAGGATGCCTCAAATCGCTCAGCCTATCATCGCTCTTCGGCTAGCGGAAGCAACACAGCTACTAATAGCCAGAAAAAAAGTTTCTTCGGAAATTCTGCTTCAAAAAGCACCAGTTCTAGCAGCAGTTTCGGAGGATGAGTATGGTATCTCTACAAAAGATTCAACCTATCGATGATGCAACCCTAGAACAATTGGGATTTGGATGGCATACCGACAGCGATCAGAGCAAATACATTGCCAATGAGCTGGTTGTCGTAACCGATAGTGAAGCCGAGGCCTACTACGAAGCGGTCAATGAGCTCTACGACATGTACGCTGCTGCTGCTGAGCACGTTATTAAGAACAACCTTTTTTTTGATCT
The DNA here is from genome assembly GCA_041302405.1 of Sulfuricurvum sp. GTDB lineage: Bacteria > Campylobacterota > Campylobacteria > Campylobacterales > Sulfurimonadaceae > Sulfuricurvum. The sequence goes on along the minus strand of JBFYRD010000095.1, from coordinate 1,922 downwards.
CGGTATCCCATTCAACCTCATCGATGTGATCAAAAAAAGTTGGGATAACGATGTTCACTGGCACCTTTATGGACGGTTCGATCTCGCAGGAGGAATCGGCGGTGCTCCGATCAAGTTGATCGAGTTTAACGCAGATACCCCAACCGCCCTCTTTGAAACGGCCATCTTACAATGGGCACTGCTCAAACACAATGCTCTGGATGAAGAACGTCAGTTTAACAATGTCTATCAAGCCATCAGCGATAATTTCCGACGTCTTGTCACACTCTTTGATGATCCAGAAGCATTTGAAAAACATTATGACGGATGGAAAATCCTCTTTAGTTCAGCGAGCGGCAATGTCGAAGAAGAGCAAACCGCCCGTCTCTTACAACAAATGGCGATCGATGCCGGATTTATCACCGGATTTGAACCTCTAGGCGGTGTGAAGTTTGATGATGAGGGGATCTATGATGCTCACGAAGAGCCGTATGAGTACTGGTTCAAACTCTACCCTTGGGAAGATATCGCCATCGAAGAATCTGAACTTGCGACCCAACTAAGCACCATTATGGAAAATCAAAAAGCGATTATCCTCAACCCCGCCTATACACTCCTCTTTCAATCGAAAGGGATGATGAAAATTCTTTGCGACCTCTTCCCTGATTCTCCCTATCTCCTTAAAACCTCTTTTGAGCCGCTTAAAGGGCTCCAGCAGGTTGAGAAACGGATGTTCGGACGCGAAGGTGCCAATGTACGGATTATGGATGCCTCAGGCTCTGTGATCGAAGAAAATGACGGACCATACGGTAACTTTAAACCCATCTATCAAGAGTACGTCGAATTTCCGCGTGATGCTCAAGGAAACAGCTACCAAGCAGGAGTATTCTTTGCCTACGAAGCATGCGGCTTAGGGTTCCGACGCGGCGGTAAAATTTTAGGCAATATGTCTAAATTTGTAGGGCATGTACTACGATGAAAGTGTGCGCCTGTCAAAATGTTATGTTTGAGGAAATTGTAGAAGCGATGAGAGAGGTCGGCAACGATCCTGTCGCCATCCGTAAACTTACCGATGCGGGGCGTGGATGCGGAAAGTGTTTAGAAAGCAGTTGTGAGGATGTCGATCTCCCCTTCCCTGATGCACTAAAAGCAGCTGAGTCCTTGATAAAGCAAGGGTAATTTACCGCACCTCTTTTTGATTCATCTTAGCTTGCAATGCATTGGAGATATTCATCAGTGCAAACGTCACGATAAAGATCATCAGTCCAGGGAAAAAGCTCACCCACCATGCAATATCAATCACCTCTTTACCGCCACTAAGGATACTTCCCCAGCTCATCTGCGGGGCAACAATCCCTAAACCCAAAAACGAGAGTCCCGATTCGGCCAAAATGGCTCCCCCTACCCCAAATGTAAAACTGACCAAGACGATGGGGGCTAGCAAGGGTGCGTAGTATTTGAGCATGATTTTAAGCGGATGAATATGGGCAATGTGCAAAATACGGATATATGGCTTAGAAGCAATAGCAAAGCTCTCAGAGCGGATCAAACGTGCGGTTCCCATCCATCCGGTAATCGATATAATCAGTACCAATACCCAGATTGAAGCATTTACATACGTCACGAGTGTCAAAAGCAAGAACAATGTCGGGAATGTTAAAAATAAATCAACGATAATGATAAAAAGCTTATCAAATCCCCCGCGTAAAAGTGCGGCACTCACCCCATAGAGCAATCCAATAAGGGTAGAAACAAGAGCACTTGCAAATCCGATCAAGAGCGAAACTTGCCCCCCTTCCATCAAACGTGCCAATAAATCACGCCCTAAGCGATCCGTACCAAACCAATGTTCCATTGATGGAGAGAGTAAAATAGCACGTGCATCCAGAAAAAGAGGATCGACCGTATAAATAAACGGTCCGATAAAAGAGAAAAAGATTACC
>JBFYRD010000093.1:0-3310 GCA_041302405.1 Sulfuricurvum sp. | reverse complement strand
TCCAAAAAAGTAGGATTTGCATAGGTAATAATACCTGTCAGATCGGTTTTTGTAACGATCAAATCACTTTGATTCAACTTGAGTTCGGTATAACCAAGTTTATGGTTGTAACGATTGTAGTTATACATTAGAACCCTCCATAAACATTTTGACCGCTTGGTATATTTTAATTGGTTCAGTTTTCGGAATAAACAAATTTACACCCATATCTTCAAGTTTTTTAACCACCCCGATATTGCTCATCGAAGTATTTACGATGATCGGAATAGAATGATTTATTTCATTTTTGACATAATCAACAACCTGAAAACCATCCATCAACGGCATCTCGATATCGGTTATCACGCACCCAATCCGCTTTGAAGCAGGATTTTTAATTGCCCAACGTTGAAATTCCATACCGTTATTAAAATAATAAGTTTCAATTCCGGTTTTATCCAAGGTCTTATGAAGAATAGAGGTAGCGACATGGGAATCTTCACAGATAACCAATACTTTATTTGTACTGATGTGCTGAATCTCCTCAAAAGCTTCCAACTCCTGAATTTTTCGTTGAGTCACTGCCGGAAAAATATCTTCTAGCATTTGTTCAACGTCCAAGACAAAACAAATTTTTTCATTTTCGCCAATACCAGAATCGTTCAATACAGGTTTCGTAATGGTCTGCTTTCCAGAACGTAATACCGATTTACGTCTTTTGCGGCTGCGGCGCCGATCTTGATTTAACTCAATACGGGTGATATAGGTCATTTTAGCATTGGTAGTCGATGGACGTTCAAGTTCCTCAGCATGTTTTGAAGCTATCATCAAAATCTTTTTCACCGGAAACGCAATAAGACTCTGATTGAATTCAGAAACAACAAAAATATCATATTCATCCAATGAATGTTTATTGAGAGGATCATTGCCAAGCCATTTCGTCAAATCAACAATCGGAAAAGATTCTCCACGCAATACAGCTATACCCATTTGATACGGGTTATCACTCAGGCCTTGTGTTACCTGAGCATCTTTAATCATAGCAAACTCTTTGATTTTAGCAATGTTAATTCCGTAAATAACATCTCCAACAGTCTGAAAAGCTGCTATTTGCATGATATTTTGCTTGTGAGACATGGTCATATTATCGAGCTCACTTAAAAGCTTACTGTGGCGCTTTTCTTCCATCATTACCCTTTCTTAAAAATGTATACGATTTATTGTATAGTAAAAACATCACTATATTTCCTTAAATCACTCCATTTTTGAAAACAAAAGATATTAAAAATATTAATAGTTTATAATAGTTTTATCTTGTAGATAAAAAAGAGTTTTTTGGAATAAAGAGAATGTTTAATAGTCCATTGAAGTGTCATACATCAATGGAATGGAGAAGGTTTTGCGGAATATAAAATTACAAGGTGATTTGTGTCCCCACACCCTCAGAGGTAAAGAGTTCGAGCAAAATAGCGTGTTCGATCCGTCCATCGATAATGTGGGCTTTTTTTACCCCCATATCAATCGCTTCGAGACATGAGTCCACTTTAGGAACCATCCCGCCAATAATCGTCCCATCGGCTTTGAGTGCTTCGACCTGAGCTTCACTAAGAGTTGAAAACAATTCTTTCTCTTTATTCAACACACCCGGAGTATCCGTCATAAAAATCACTTTACAAGCACCGATAGCGGCCGCTATCGCTGATGCGGCAAGGTCTGCGTTGATATTGTATCCCGGATGGCCGACGATAGGATCTGAGCCTATCGGAGCGATGACGGGGATAAACCCTTCACGCAAAAGGTTGTGAATCACATCTTCTTTGACACTCTCAACCCGTCCGGTGAGGCCAAATTTTTCTTCGTCTTTAGGCTTGGCACGTAAAAAATGGGCATCTTTACCGCTGATTCCTATCGCTTTTGCACCATAAGAGTTTAAAAGAGAGGTAATCTCTTTGTTGATCTCGCCGCTGAGAACCATCTCGACAATCCGCATCACTTCAGGTGTGCTGACCCGCTCACCATCAATAAACTCGGTAGGAATTTTAAGATCGGATAAAAGCTGAGAGATACGGCTTCCGCCACCGTGTACAATCACCACTTTCACCCCTACGAGGTGAAGCAGTACGATGTCTTGGGCAAATTTTGCTTTGAGTTCATCGGAAGTTTGAGCTGACCCGCCGTATTTAATAACAACGATCTCATCACGAAACTCTTTAATGAACGGCATTGCGTCCATTAAGGTTTTGACGGTATCAATCTTTTTTTGCATCAGTATATTCCTTGAGTGTTTTAATCAATGTTTCATCCAATTCAATGGAGAGTTCTAAAACGGATAAATGAAGATTCATGGATGACATTTTAACAAAGTCTTTTGAAGTTACCAATAAGCTCGTTGCTTCGGTTCGTTTTACAATCGCTTCAAGCTCTCCTTGGGTAAAAAAATGGTGATCTTCGAAGTAAACTTTTTCAACAACTTCAGGTAGATACGGATCGAGCCTTTCAGGACGGGCAATTGCCGTAACCAGTACCATTTTAGAGGTTGGATTGGTAACGGTTACTGAGCGTTGAAATGATTTTCCCTCATACAGCATAATGACCTGTTTATCACTCCACAATTTCTCTCGATATGCTCCTGATGGGAGGCAAAAGCGATTTGGCGTCTCAACATCGATCACTAAATCAAGTTTATCTATACGGTGTTTCCCGTATCCGTCATCGAGGAGCACTACTTCACACCCCATCGACACCGCTTCCGCAATGGCCCGTTCACGAATTTCACTCACAATCACCGTAGCATTTGGGAGCATCTGTGCGTACAGCATCGCTTCATCCCCGCTTTTGATAACATCGCAAAGAATCGTCGATTTATCTTTTACAACCACCATCCCCTGACTTTTGCGACCGTATCCGCGTAATACTATGGCCGGTTTTTCAAACTGCTTTGCCAATTCTATGACAACAGGAGTTTTTCCACTCCCGCCCACGGTCAAGTTTCCGACACTGATCACCGGAATACCCCTATACTTCGGAGTGCTTTGACGATAACGAATATAAGCGATTAAACAATAAAGCCAGCTCAGGGGTAAAAGGGCTAAAGAGAGGATTTTTTGGAACAAAGAGGGGTGATAGAGATACCCTTCACCCCATCTTACGAACCAACGTTTCAAACGCGTGTTGCGGCTACATCCAAAATTGCGTCACAAATCTCTTCAACCTGATCATCGCTAAGAGCGGCATAATTAGGGATAGAGAGTACTTGTTGGTAGTTGCGTAATGCAATCGGGAAATCGTTAACACGCAACGAATATTTAGACTTATAATAGCTCAACAAATG
>JBFYRD010000091.1:0-3466 GCA_041302405.1 Sulfuricurvum sp. | reverse complement strand
TCCAGTTATGAAAAAGAGCTCCCTATTTTAGAGTTTTTCAGAGAAATAGGAATTACCGATTTGGATCCGGACACCTTTAAGAGTGCTTTTTTGGAATAGAAGCCTAGTAAATACTACCTTTTTCAGGTAGAAAAAGGTAGCGTTTATAAATGTGTTTAAATGAAATACCTCGATAAAGCTACGTGAATATATTTCTTACTTACAGCAACGACATATCTTTAATTTAAAAACTATAAGCTACAATTAAAAAAAAATTAAAGGCTTATTTGAAGATGTCTTTGCCTACCTTTCCCTATAATTTTTTACAACTTATTGCTAATCATACACCGGACATGCTCTGGGTTAAAAACATCGAAGGGAAATATCTTTTCGCCAACAAAACCATCTGTGATAATCTTTTAATGGCAACCGATACCGATGAACCTATCGGAAAAACTGATATCTTTTTCGCGCTGCGGGAAAGGGAAAAACATCCTGAAAATCCCCATTGGCATACTTTTGGTGAACTCTGTTTTAACTCGGATGAAGAGGTGTTACGGGAGATGAAACCGATGTGTTTCGAAGAATATGGAAACATCCGAGGCGAATTGGTCTATCTTGATGTCCACAAAGCACCCTTATATGACAACGATGGAGTATTACTGGGGGTTATTGGCAGCGGTAGAGACATAACCCATCAAAAATACTTAGAACGGATGCAAAAGACAACTCAGCGGTTAATCGAAAGCGGTCCAATTGTCGTCTTCGAATGGAGTGGTGAAACCGGCTGGCCGATTTTGTATGTTTCGTCTAATGTTGAGGCGATTTTAGGTATCGGATATGAGAAGCTCATATCATCTGATACCCGCTTTTCAGATTTTATCCATCCCGATGACCTCACAAATGTCATCACAGAGGTAAATAACTATTTTGCTGAAAAAGTGTCGATGTTTGTTCAAGAGTACCGACTCCTTAAAGAAGATAAAACGATTATATGGATCAAAGACTTTACGGTCGTTGACTATGATTCAAACCATATTCCAAAAACAATCAAAGGGTACATTTTAGATAATACGACAGAAAAATCCGCCGACGAACGGGCATCGTATTTTACCTATTACGATCAATTGACAGGATTACCAAATCGTCAAAAAATGATTGAAGATATGAAGTGCAAACCTCCGACAGGGTGCGCAATTTTCAATATCGATAGTTTTCGAGAGATCAATGATTTTTTCGGGGTCACCAACGGAGATAAACTACTCATCCAGCTAGCCGAAGAATCGAAAAAAAGGTGGGCACCGACCTATCGAATTGGAGGCGATGAATTTGCAATTCTTTTTCACAAAAAAATTAGTGAATCAGCCTTTATAGAGCTGATTGAAACTATTTTAAGTGATATCGACGCCATAACCTTTAGCATCGGCGGAGAAAAAGTGAAAGTCCGTTTTCGTGTCGGAATTGCTTTAGGAAATGAAAAACTGCTAACCCGCGCCGATATTGCATTGCATCGTGCCAAAGAGAAAAAAATCCCCTATGCTCTTTATGAATCAGATGAAAATATCGAAGAACAATACCAAAAAAATATTCAAATGGCCGGTTGTGTTCATCGTGCCCTCAGCGAAAATCGAATCGTGTGTGTTTATCAACCGATTGTCCATAGCAAAAATCTTGAAATCCATAAGTACGAAACATTGGTTCGAATGATAGATGATGAAGGGCGGGTTGTTCCTCCCTTAGAGTTTTTAACAATTGCCAAAAAAACACAACTCTACTCGAAAATCACCCTAAGTGTAGTCCATCAAGCATGCAAAGCATTCGAGAAACGATCAGAATATTTTTCGATCAACCTCTCGATTGATGATATCGAAAACCCTTATATCGTTCAAGAAATTATCACCACCATCATCAAAACCAATACCGCAAATCGAATTATTTTTGAGATTCTCGAATCTGAGGGGATCGAAAACTATGAATCGGTGATCCAATTCGCGACACAAGTACGTGCTTTGGGGGCAAAAATTGCCATCGATGATTTTGGAACAGGATATTCAAATTTTGAACATATTTTACGATTGAACGTTGATTATATCAAAATCGATGGCTCCTTGATTCAGGGAATCACCAACAACAAACGCCACCAAATCATTGTCGAAACGATCGTTCAATTTGCCCACAAAATGGGAGCGGAGATAATTGCAGAATTTGTGAGTGATGAAGAGATTTTCAACAGTATCAAAAAGATGGGGATCGAGTATTCCCAAGGCTATTTTACCGGAAAACCGGGAGAGCTTTGATTTTTTTCTCTTTGCTGCAAAAAATTTGTGATCCAAAAATCCATCCTGATCACATCATCAGTGAAGCAGATGAAGCGATGTACGAAGCAAAAAAGCAAGGAAAAAATCGTATCGTTATGCGTGTATAAAAGCTAATAAAGAGTGAAATGACATAAAAACGCTATGAACGACCAGTCACTAATGGCATACTCTATTTCTAAATAGGAGTGTTATTTAGCTCGCCGCCACTCCTTTAAAGGAACACTGAATGCTATTAGACTATGACCCCAATTCCTCCCATGCACTGATTCAACCTCGTATTGCGGCAGTATTATGCTGTCAAAACAATTTGATGACGCTCTCATGGCACATGGCGATCAGCAAAGAGCCGTTTCGCTACGCGGTTGCCATCCGGGATGAGAACACCACTCACGATATGCTCTATCAGCATAAAAGCTTTACGCTTAATTTTCTCCCCTTTCCCTATTACGAAGAAATTGACGCTTGCGGAAGAGTTCATGGCAATGAGGTTGAAAAACTTACCTTTTCCGGACTCACTTCTGCCCAAAGTGATCCTTTTGGCAATATCATCTTGGACGGTTCAGATTACGTTTACGAATGCACCGTTATCGATACGTACCAAAACGGCGACCATACTGTTTTTGTCGCCGATGTGGGGCAAATCCATATTAACAGCTGTTTTGATGGCCATCCGACTCTCTTTTTAGGACGTGGTCGATATGCTACCATAACACCTGCTGAACAGATCAAACAAAACGGTGTGAAAGGTCCATTATGAAAACACTGATCGCTTTAATTTTACTCTGGAGTACCCTTATGTCTGCACCATCGATTTATGATTTTGAAGTGCTGAATCTGCACAAAGAAAAAACGACCCTCGCACCCTATCGAGGCAAAGTGATGCTTATCGTCAATACCGCCAGTCGATGCGGATTTACCCCGCAGTTTGAAGGGCTTGAAAAACTCTATAAAAACCACAAGCACGAAGGTTTCGTTGTTCTGGGGTTCCCCTGCAACCAGTTCGGTGCCCAAGAACCTCTGAGTGAACCGCAAATCGAGAATTTTTGCCGTTTGGATTATGGGGTTACTTTTCCTATGTTTGCCAAAATCGATGTCAACGGAGCCGCTTCACATCCGCTCTATCGTCACCTCAAACAAAACGCTCCCGGAGTATTGGGAAGCGAAATCAT
>JBFYRD010000090.1:0-3103 GCA_041302405.1 Sulfuricurvum sp. | reverse complement strand
GCCAAATCTTCTGCTTTACCGCTTCCGGTGATCCCTGCATAGGCAACAAGGTAGATAAATTTGCGTGCTTCGGCAGTGATAGTGGCAATACGCTCTTCCCCATCGGTCGGAGCGACAAAAGTGATGTTTGCCAATCCGCGTGACTCAAAAAGGCTATGGTAGTTTTTTGCCTCTTCATAGGGAACGTCGGGGATAATCAAACCGTTTACCCCGATACTTTTCGCCGTATCAAGCAATTTTTCCATCCCATACTGATAAAACGGGTTGAAATACCCCATCCATAAGGTATCGATTTTAGGAGCTATACTGGCGGATATCTCCAAAAGATCGGAAAAACGAAATCCCGCTTCGAGAGCACGTTGGTTTGCCGCTTCGATCACGGGACCATCTGCTACGGGATCAGAAAAAGGGACTCCGAGTTCTAAGATATCGACACCGTTTTCACCCAATGCCAATGCCAAATCAACAGTAAAATTTTTATCAGGATATCCTGCAGTAATGTAGGCTACGAGTTGCTTCACGCTTTCTCCATGTCGGGTAAAATTAATAGGGAAAAATGGATTTTTGTGAGTTCATTATCCATTTTAAAATCTTCTTGCCATTGCATAAACATATCCGAAACACTGATCAACCACGTGATTGTCTCTTCATTAACCACGGTATCACGTGTACGGAGATGTTCAAGGGCATCTTCTACAAACGTCGACAGTCGAACCATCGGCTGTATTTGCAAATAGCCTGAAGCGGATTTTATGTTATGAAAAATACGAAAAAGCTCTTCAATGCTTCGATGGTAACGATCTGTGTTGCCTAAATCGACAATTAAAGGTTCCATAATTTCTGTCATCATTGCGAAATGATCTAAAAACTCGTCAATGATTTCAAAGTCGAAATTAGCTTCTAGAGCACTCCGTATTCCCATAATGAACTCTCCTATGATAGGTGAATTATATCGAGCTTTTGATTAATCTCGCATCGTAAAATGTCATACAATATCTTTGAGAGGGAATTTTTGGGTAAACTATAGTTACAAATACAGATGAGAGTTTAGAGAATGATGAAAAAGATGACTATCGGAAAAATCCAAAAACAAAAAGAGGTTCGTCCGCTCGTGATGATCACAGCATATGATGCCCTTTTTTCCCGTCTTTTTAGTGAAAGTGCCGACATTCTCCTCGTGGGTGACAGTCTAAATATGAGCTTCGGAGGCAACCCCGATACTCTTAGCGCGACAATGGATCAAATGATCTATCACACCAATGCCGTTTGCAAAGGTGCTCCTGCTACCTTTGTCATTACCGATATGCCATTTGGGACCTATACTGATGAAAAAACCGCTCTGAATAATGCTATCCGTGTCTATCGCGAAACCCCAGCCGATGCGGTAAAAATCGAAGGGGGAGCAGATAAAGCACACCTCGTACGCCATCTCACCTCAAACGGTATCGCCGTGTGCGGTCATATCGGGCTCCTCCCCCAAGCGTTTCGTGCCGAGGGGGGATACAAGGTCAAAGGTAAAACCGAAGCCGAAGCCCTATCATTGATCGCTGATGCACAGGCAATCGAAAAAGCGGGAGCGTTTATCCTCGTAATCGAGGGGGTAAAAGCCGACGTCGCAACGCGCGTCGCTCAGAGTGTTTCCATTCCCGTTATCGGGATCGGTGCGGGTAACGGGGTAGATGGACAGGTACTCGTGTTCTCCGATATGCTGGGTCTGTATGAGCCATTTGTCCCGAAATTCGTCAAACAATATATGAACGGTGCGGCAGTGGTGAAAGAGGCAGTCAAAACCTATGCAGATGACGTTCAAAGCCGCTCTTTTCCCGATGAAAACTATGTGTACTAGGACCCTGTAACGTGGAACGAATTGTAGAGATCGAAAAATTTAACGCCGAAGAGGTTGTCGAAACCTCGCTTCGTCCTAGCAGTTGGGATGGATACATCGGACAAGAGCAGATCAAAAAGAATCTGGGGGTTTTTATCGAGGCAAGTTCGAAACGGGGTGAAGCCCTCGATCACGTCCTCTTTTATGGCCCTCCTGGCTTAGGAAAAACGACCCTCGCCCTGATCATCGCCAATGAGATGGGAAGTAATATCAAAGTCACCGCCGCCCCGATGATCGAAAAAAGCGGTGATCTTGCCGCCATCCTTACCAATCTCGAAGAGGGTGATATCCTATTTATCGATGAGATTCACCGCCTCTCCCCTGCGGTCGAGGAGATCCTCTACCCCTCTATGGAAGATTTTCGTCTCGACATCATCATCGGCTCAGGACCGGCGGCACAGACAGTCAAAATCGACCTCCCACGTTTTACCCTCATCGGTGCTACTACCCGCGCTGGAATGCTCTCAAACCCTCTGCGTGATCGTTTCGGAATGAATTTTCGGATGCAGTTTTATAACCCGAATGAGCTTTGCAGTATTATCACTCAAGCCGCCACGAAACTGGGGAAAAATATCGATAAAGAGGCCGCTCACGAAATTGCCAAACGTTCCCGTGGGACACCGCGCATTGCATTGCGGCTATTGAAACGGGTCCGCGATTTCGCTGATGTCGCTAATGAATCCGCGATTTTGCATGAACGCTCCCGCTACGCCCTCGATCAGCTAGGGATCAATGCCAACGGATTTGATGAGATGGATATCCGCCTCCTTAAACTGCTGATGGAGGCGAAAGGTCGAGCGATGGGGCTCTCCACTATTGCCGCTGCATTGAGTGAAGATGAGGGGACCATCGAAGATGTCTTAGAACCCTATCTCCTCGCCAATGGCTATCTGGAGAGAACCGCACGCGGTCGTATTGCAACCGCTAAAACCTATGAACTCTTAAAATTCGGAATCCCTCAGAACGGACTATTTGAATAATGCTATCCATGAAAAAAGAACACTTTACCCTCGTATTGTTATTGATTGTTTCGTATGGTATCTACGTTTTATATAAACCATTTTGGATGAGTATCATCGTCGCTTCACTATTAGCCATCTCTACTCACCATATTCAAATGGGGTTTCTCCATCTCACCAAAAGTCGTTTTTGGGCATCTGCACTTTCCACTATAATGTTAGGCTTGCTCTTTTTTGCACCGTTGGGATATTTTTTATT
>JBFYRD010000088.1:0-4618 GCA_041302405.1 Sulfuricurvum sp. | reverse complement strand
CCAGGAAACATCATATTAATATCGGTTTTATCCAACGGCCAAAAGGTTTGTCCCATATTCAATGCATAGGTATTAACCGCAGGGATCACCAATATTTTACCGCTGATTTTTCCCTCTTCCTCTTTTTGGCGAAGATACTCAACCAAACGCGAAGCGACATAAAGCTGATTGATATGATCCCCGCTCATCGCTCCGACGATAGCGATAGAGGGACCTTTTGAATTTTCTCCAAACAAAAACCCTTCGACGATTAAAGGCGCACGATTTGGAGATTTAAAATTAAGTATTTCGATCCGCTTCATTCATTCTCTCCAAAAATACGACCAACTAATGAGCCTTCATACACGATTGGATAGGCTCTTAACGTAAAAAGAATTCCTCCTATAGGGGCAATCACATCATCAAGTACAGCACCGCTGAGTGGATCAACGATTTGTCCGACAACCTCGCCTTTTTGTATCATCTGACAATGCTCGATGGCAGGGACAAAAAGACCGGGACACGAAGCATTCAAATAAGCAACTTCGCCCACGTGCGATTGTATCGGCATCCTTACCTCTAGTGGTTCAATATTTAAAAATCCTTCACAAGCCATAAGGTTTAAAATCCCGTTCAGAAGTTGATGTCCGTATGCTTTACCTAATCGCATCCCTACTCCCATCTCGACAACGAGAGTTTTGGTTCCCAAGGTATTCATTGCATGGGCAAAGGTAGATTCTAATACGGTTACCGCATCATGCACCCAAACAAAGTCAATATTGAGTTTATTGGCCAGAGGGACAAGGGTTTTTGCTTGTGATTTGGCAATACGAACTTGAGGAATTTCACGTAAAAAGATGTTAGATGAGTGAATATCGATCGCGATCTCAGAACCTCTCATCGCACTCACCACCCCATCAGCAATCTGTGCAGGGAGAAAATCATTTTTACTCCCCGGAAAAATACGATTTAGATCAACATCGTAAAAAGGGATAGATCTTGTGATACTATCGATACCGAGGCTGTTAATCGCAGGATAAATATCGATCGTCGCTTTAATCTTCTCAGGATTGGCACGAAGCCACTCACCGAGGAGAAAACAGACATACTGCCCTTCTAACTCATCCCCATGAATTCCGCTAACGATCGAGATGCGTTTGAGGGTTTCACCGCTTTGAGGAGTATATCGGCACCTTTGAATTCGAAATTGCTCTCCTACCGGAAGATCGATTGAAAAGACCTCTTCAATAACACCTATATTTTTATCTATCATGACTGCGATTGTGACGAGAGTGAAGCGCACGTATCTTTATGAATGACACGATCCACCACACTGTTTAGAAATACCAAAAATTTCGGAATATCAGATGTAGTAACATTGATTGGACGATAGTTACGGTTTAACTGTCTCGCAATCGTATTAATCACATCGATATCGGCGGTTACCATCTCAATTTCTCCATAAAAACGAAGAATCAAATCAAATCGCTCAATTTGCTGTCCAAACCGGATCAACTGATAGGCGCGTGTACGCTCCAACTCCGTCGAAAAGATCCCTAAAATCAAACTACATTCATCGATCATCTCTTCGAGATTACTAGGACTTACCGCACGGCCTCGTCCAGCCAACAGTTGATTATGAATTTTATTAAGGGTAGCAAAACCTCTTACATCGAGTAAATGACGTGTTTCTATCGCATTTTCACGTGCCCAACTAATGATCTCCTCGATACTTCCCCCATAGGTCCCATATACCCCTTGTTTAAGAAAATCGAGAGCATTTGTATACTCAATCTCAACCCCTAATTTTTCATACAGCTTACGCCCTTCATCGAAATCTCGATCGATGACATAGTCATAGCTGTTGACTAACTCTTTTAGCATTGTCTCAGCACGTTGGATGTAACGCCCAAACCAATAAAGACGCTGCGCCGTATTGACCGAAATTGCTATCGTATTGATCATCATAATTCCACCACCCACGTGTCTTTAAATCCGCCCCCTTGGGATGAGTTGACCAAATAGTTCCCCTCTTCCATAGCATAACGGGTTAATCCCCCCATACTGACGGTTATCTCTTCGCCATGGATGACGTAAGCACGCAAATCTGCTTTACGCGGGAGTATTCCCCCCTCCATCATACACGGAAGATCATAAAACTCGATCACTTCCTGGGCGATCCAGCGACGTGGTTCTGCCAAAATCATTTCAATAATTTCAGCGCGTTGTTCAGGACTCAAACGATTCCCAAACAATACTCCATACCCTCCGGCTTCTGCGACGTCTTTAATAACAAGTTTATCAATATTAGCAAGAACGTATTCACGATCTTTTTCATAATACGGTAGATACGTTGGAGCGTTGGAGAGGATTGGTTCTTCATTCAAATAATATTTGACCATTTCGGGAACGAAGTAGTAAATCCCTTTATCATCAGCGACACCATTACCTATGCTGTTCATAATTGCAACGTTTCCAGCACGGTATGCTCGCGTAAGTCCTCTTACACCAATAAGGCTATCCGGTTCAAACTCTTCAGGATCTAGAAAATCATCGTCAAGACGTCGATAAATAGCCCCTACTCGCAGACGTTCACCATCATACGAGCACAAAAACACTTCATCGTCTATAACTACTAAATCTTCCCCTAACGCTAAGGTCGCCCCCGTTATTTTCGCTAAATAACTATGTTCATAATAAGCGGAGTTGTAGCGCCCTGGAGTAAGGACAACATTGAGACCTCCGGTATTGACATAATCCATTGCCGCTTTGAGCTCATCGCCGTAATGTTTGATTTTTGCAATTTTCATCGATTCAAAAAATTCAGGATAAGTGTGACGAAAGGCACGGCGTATGGTCAGAGGGTAACTGACCCCGCTTGGAACACGCAGATTATCTTCAAGAATAACCCATTTACCGCTCACTGCATCTTTAACCAGATCAATACCGCTGATATGGGTACGAATATTTTTAGGGGGGTTAACACCCATAAACTCTGGTAAAAAAGCTTTTGCAGAATCAACGTATTCACGTGGTACAACACCCGCTTTAACAATTTTTTGTTCGTTGTAAATATCGTTGAGAAAAGCGTTTAGAGCCCTAACACGTTGGATAATTCCGGCTTCTAATTCGTCAAATTCTGCTTTAGGAATGATACGGGGAATCATATCAAAAGGAGAAGAGCGTTCAATAAAATTTCCATCTTTAAAAAGATTAAAATTAACAGCATTTGCTTCTAAGAACTCTTTAAACTCAGAGACTTTACTTTGATCTACACTATCAAAGATATCATAAAATTTTTGTAATTCTGGACACACTGGTTCAAGCATCATCACCCCTTGATAATTAGGATTAGCTCAATCATATCCTAAACTCATCGCAAGGGTTGCTTAAAAAACAATCAAATGTGTTATTTATCCATTTTTTAGCGTTTTCAGTGCCGATTCTACATCATCTTGACGCATCAATGATTCTCCGACTAAGAATGCATCGACCCCTGCCTTACTCAAATCCTCCAACTGGCCGTGCTCATAGATACCACTTTCAGCCACAATGATCTTGCCATTAGGGATTAAAGGAATTAAATCATAACTGAGATTCATGTTCATCTCAAACGTTTGGAGGTTACGGTGATTAATCCCAATGATATCGGCACCTGCATAAATCGCTTTGGTCAGTTCGGCTTTATCGTGAATCTCCACCAACGCTTCCATTCCTAAATGGCGTGTATAGTTCAACAGCTCTTTGAGTTCGTCTTTGCTTAGTGCCGCCGCAATAAGAAGGACAAAATCGGCTCCATAAACGAGTGCTTCGAGAAGCTGATATTTGGAGACAATAAAATCTTTACGCAACAAAGGGATACTCACATAACGGCGAATTTCAGCCAAGTAATCGAGATTCCCTTGAAAAAAATGGGGTTCTGTTAAAATCGAGATAGCATTTGCTCCGCCGCGTTCATACGCTTGTGCAATCGCTACAGGATCAAAATCCTCACGAATCACCCCTTTAGAGGGGGAGGCTTTTTTAACTTCGGAAATAATACGGTACGGCTCTTCAGGGGTAGATGTGAGATACGGTCGCACATCGCGCGGTGCACGGGCATTGAATGCTAAAGAGCGTCCAAGCCAATCCATGCTGAACTTGCTTTCCCGCTCTTTTAAATCTTCTTTGGTTTTTTTGATGATATCGTCTAATATCATTGCTTTCCTTTAATCAAATAACTCACTATGAGTTCCAATATCCACCAGTTTTAAAACATTCCCTTCTATCGTATAGATGAGTAATAAATCGGGTTTAATGTGACACTCTTTATATCCTACATACTCACCTTTTAAAAAATGATCACGATATTTTTCATCGAGTTCAATACCATTTAGAAGCTTATACGCAACATCGATAAAAGCTTGTTCTTCCGCGTCATTCAATTGCAATTTTTTAAATGAACGTTTAAACTGATTGGTTTTGAACAAACGAAAGATCATTTTTTCAGATCATCCATTAAATCATCTAAATTATCGTGAAATGATCCCTCATTATTTTGTGCTTCTTTGATGGCAATTTTTAGCTGTTTTGAGGGGATTTTGATATCAAACGGCATCCCCTGCTCCAACCTCACTTTGTTTAAAAAGATATTGATGGC
>JBFYRD010000084.1:0-6755 GCA_041302405.1 Sulfuricurvum sp. | reverse complement strand
TCCATTTTTGTACGAATCCATTTTTTTTCACTCTCATCCAATACTTTAGCGTGATTCCCGATAAGACGCTCTTTTTCATTCTCATCGAGCTGTTCAAACAAATCAATATACGGAAGTGTCACTTTCCCCTCAGAGAAATCATTCAGCGATGGTTTACCAAGCGTTGCTTCATCGGCGGTAATATCAAGAATATCATCAACTATTTGAAAAGCAAGGCCAAGATTTTTACCGTACGTTGCATGCGCATCAGCATCTTTGCCTGCTAATATCGCCGCACCATAAGCACACGCCTCAATCAACGTGGCAGTTTTCAAATAGAGCATTTTAAGATAAAGGTCACGATCACTATTAAAAGACTCTGCCATCCCTACATCCATCATCTCTCCGATTGAGAGACGAGTAACCGATTCGGCAACAGCGCGGGCGATACGCGAATCAAAAGAGGTAAGTTCACTAAACGCTTTAGAATAGAGGATATCTCCAAGCATAATGGCGGTTTTTGAGCCATGCGTAGCATTGATCGAGGGGACGCCTCTACGGAGTTGCGCTTCATCGATAACATCATCATGCAGTAAACTCGCCGCATGGATCAGCTCAACTATCGCTCCCAACAACGGGGCCTCAGGAGCCGATGGAGCAATGGTTAAAATAAGACGTGCACGTAAACGTTTGCCACCGGAAAGTTTTTGGAACAGTTCCGCAGCCTGAGGATAATCAACCTCATTAACGAGTTTAGCAATAAGATTTTCTACAGTTTCTAACATTCCATCAATCACTTCTGAGTTAAATAATCCAAAACAATTCGTTTCTCTTTATCAATTAAAAAAAGATCCATTTGTGCGGTAGCATTGGCTTCATCAAATTTTTTAAAAAGAACAATCACATACGGTATATCTTTATGACTCCGCTTGGCGGGCAAAAGAACTTTTCGAAAGCTTTTATTGGCATGAGAGGCATATAACATATGTTGTCCGACAAACCGATCAAAACTCTCATGTACGACTAACACTTTATCTTTATAAAGAGTCCATCTAAAATTGAGTACCCGCTCTTGTCCCTCACTTTTGATAAGGACTTTAACCAACTCATCTTTTTTGAGAATAAAACTTTTGCTTTCTCTCCAAGCAGCCGCATCCAAAACACTGAGTATCCCAAAGAGTAAAAATATGAAAATAAGGTTCATACACACTCTTTTCTGAAAATTTCGGAACAGATGATATCTATGCCGGATTATACATCCACTCGGCATAGGATCAATTTAAGTCGATGATTATACCACCACAATTCTTATTTGATTCGATAGATGACGCTATAAAGCAACGGAACATAAATTAGATTCAGAAGTGTTGCCCACGCCAAACCAAATCCAAGTGAAATAGCCATAGGTTGTAAAATTTGTGCTTGACCGCTTGCAAAAAAGATGAGCGTTGACAACCCTAACACTGTTGTGATCGAAGTCATTAAAATCGGTCGAAGACGGGTTTTCGCCATCGATATCAGTTCGGCTTTATCCCTTGATCTTTGGATAAATTGCACCATCAACAAACCATCATTTACCACAACGCCAACCAGCCCTACCGTTCCGATCAGTCCCGGCATGGTCATATTGAGCCCCATAAGCATGTGCCCCGCATACACCCCCAAAAGCGACAGCGGAATAACACTTAAAACAATCAATGATTTTATAAACGAATCGAAAAGCCATACCAATGCAATAAAAATCAGTACGATCGCCATAAGTGCGGCTTGAGACATTTCCCGTTTTGTTTTGGCATTTTCCTGCTCTTCTCCTTTTACATTAACCTTAAACCCCTCTTGCTTGAGTTTCTCTATCGTTGATGACAACGCTGACATCACCTCAGCAGAAGTAGTATATTCTTTGTCAATAGAGGCAAAAACACTGCGAATCCGTTTGCCGTCTTCTTTGTTAAGCGTCACATACCCTCTCGTGTAAATAAAATCACACACCTCTTGAAGCGCCACCTGCTCAGAACCTACCGTAATCGGGAAATTTTCAAGCGAAGAGAGAGCATCTTTTTCTTTCCCTTCGATACGAATACGAATCAAACCGTTTTCATTAAACATTTTAGAATATTCTGCTTTGAGATAATAGGCACGCAACTGGGCATTTAACATCCCCTCATCCAACCCTAACTGCTGCCCATATCCGTTCACACGCAGTTTAACTTCACGCTCACCTTCATCAGCGTTATCCCCGATACTATGAACTCCACTTACCGTTTTCAGTGAAGAGGCCAATCTCTCTATCCCATCAACCAACGCCGCATCACTCTTTCCTTCGAGTGAGATCTCAATATCATGGGCAACAACCCCTGTTCCCGGAACCGAATTAATCAGTTCTTCAAACATCTTGCGATCTCCCAGTTTTTGCTGCGTATAAGGGTGGATAATCTTGGCAACTTCATCGGATATACGATCCGCATCGCGTCCCCGAGTCATTCCTGAGCCATCATATTCTATACTTAAATAAGGGTTGATGTATCGATCGAAAACATTTACCGGTGAGCGTTCATGCAGATCAATAAAAATATGAAAAAGGTTATCTCCCAGTTCTGCTTTGTTTTTTGCATCCAGACGCATACCGATGACGGAGGTGACTGACGAGACTTCATCCGGAGAAAGCTTTGCAATCAAATCTTTTTCAATTGCCTCCACCATCGCTTCGGTTGCTTCTAAATCATTGTTAATATCAACTTTGCCGGTCACATACACTTGGGTTACATCAAACTGCGGAAAAAGCTGAAACTTAGTATGTTTAACAAACAATATTTCAATGATCACAATCACCAAAATCATAACAGCTAACGTCATTTTCGGGCGGATCAAAACGAGATTTAGAACTGTTGCAAACCATCCATACAATTTTTCCCAAATGAGATGTGAGAGGTGATCCTCTTTTCGAACACGTAAAAAATCGTGTGCGTGCAGCGGGAGAAAGTAAAACGCTTCAAACAGCGAGCTTAGCAACAATATCGTAATCATAATCGGGAGAATTTTAATAAAAGTTCCCATCTCACCGCTCATCATCAACAAAGGTAAAAAAGCGAACACGGTAGTCATGGTTGCCGCCATAACAGCCGGAAACATCTCCATGGAACCGCGAATCGTCGCTTCACGTTTACTTAGCCCCTCTTCCATATGACGGTAAATATTTTCCGCAACAACGATCGCTTCGTCCACTAACATCCCTAACGCGATTAATGCCCCTAACAACGAGAGCATATTAAGGCTGTAGCCGATCATTTGTGTTGCAATCAAACCGATCATGAAACTCACAGGGATTCCGATTGCAACCACGAAAGCAATCCCACGATTTACGAAAATCAACATCGCGAAAAAGACTAACACCAAACCAAAAACGATGTTTGAAAATACCGTATTCAAACGATTTTTGATCCATATTGAGGTATCGGTATAAATTTCAAATTCTATTCGGGGATACTTCTGGTCATACCGTTCTAGTTTATGACGTATCTGCTTGACTAATTCGATTGCATTGCCACTTTTTGCTTTGGTAATGTTCAAAGAAACGTTTCGCATGCCATTGAAGTGGGAGAGTTCCGTACCGCTGCTCAGTTCAAAAGAGATTTTGGCAACATCCCCCAAACGAACTTGAACATTTCCGACACGAATTAAGGTGTTACGGATATTTTCAGCCTCTTTTTCCCCATTATAGGTGCTTATGTAAAGATGATTTTTCGCCTCTTTGATCGTTCCGATCGGGAAAATAGAACTCAAATTTCCTAATGCCGAAACAACCTCGCTTTGATTCAATCCGTACGCTTCGATTTTTTGGGTATCCAATCGGATAACCAATTCATCGTCTGCATCGCCGCGAACCGTAATTTCACTCAAATCTTTGAGTTCTGAAAGTTCGCTTTTGAGCTCTTCCGCTCGCGCTAATAACGTTTCAGTTTTTACATCTCCCGCAATAGCGATCAATACTAAAGGAATTGTCTCTTCATAAATCTTTGCCGTAGGTTCATTCATATCGGAGGGAAGATCGCGTTTTGCAAGGGCTATGATATCTTTAACGTCACTAAGTACTTTATTGTTGTTGGAATCTGGCTTGATATCGGCGACGATAACAAACGCCCCGTTTTTAATGCTCGATGTTACCTCATCAAGTTCATTAACATTTTTCAAATCGTCTTCGAGTGATTGAACCACCATTTTATCGAGTACATCCGCGCTCGTTCCCGCGTACGCTCCATTGATGGTGATTTTATCCATCTGCATCGGCGGAAATATCTCTTTTGAAATATTGATGTACGAAAAAATAGCAACCAAAAAAATAAAAAAGAGGAAAAGATGATTTAAAAGAGGTTTATCAAGAGCGAATTCAATAAAGCGGCGTAGCATAATAAGTTGCTCCTAAAAGAGGGTATCTAACACCTGACTTTTGTATTTCATAGACTCTACTTTTGCCCGAATCAGTCGATTTTCTTCCAAAAGAGCATCATGCTCATGACTCAGAGTAGAGATATCACGACTTTTGAAATAAATTTGTGTATTAATAAAAATTTTTGGGAAAACAATCACTAAGATCAAAAAAATGCCCACAAAAACATTTCGTAAAAAAATCGGTCCCATCGAATCCTCAGGGTTGATAATAAGGTGGGTCTCTTCTAAGATGTCGTGTTTATCACTCATGGGTTATCAGTCTCTTCGTATCTCAAATATTCGCAGTTTTGCACTGCGGCTTCTCGAATTTGCCCGCAACTCATCATCTTGAGCGGACAACGGTTTTTTGGTAATCACTTTTCCTATGCCGAGGTTGTTTCCGCACGTACAGCGCATGGCCTCATCGGGACAAATACAGTTTTTTGACCATTTTGAAAAGCGGTTTTTCACAATTCGATCTTCAAGTGAATGGAACGTGATAATCGCCACACGCAGATTTTTAATACTTGATCCTTCGATTGCGTCAAGAAGTCGTGTCAACTCACCCAGTTCATCGTTAACTTCAATCCTAATCGCCTGCATAACCAGTGTCGAGGGGTGAATTTTTTTTCCCTTCGGCATCAGATGAAAAATTCCGTTGGAGAGTTCTTTGGCGGAATCAAATGGGCGGCGCTGTACTATCGTCTCTGCCACTTTACGGGCATTAGTCACTTCACCATATTCTCGAAGGATGGTTTCTAATGCACTTTGCGAGTACTCATTGACCACTTCATAAGCGCTCAATACGGCATCAGGATTCATCCGCATATCAAGAGTATCGCTCTCATACGAGAATCCTCGCTCACGCTGATCTAGCTGGAGCGAGGAAACGCCAATATCGGCTAAAATGCCGCAAATTTGATCACCCTTTTCCCCCATTGCATCACGAGCAACTTCCGAAAAACGGCCTCTTCGAATCTCTACACGGTTTCCATAAACTTCAAGCCGCTTTGAAGAAAAATCTATCGCCGTAGGATCTTGATCGATTCCGATCAGGTTCAAAGCACCATTATTATCGAGCAATAATGAAGAGTGCCCTCCGTATCCCATCGTACAATCGATAACAGTCCCCTCTTTACATACACAAAATGCTTCAATCACTTCGCGATAAAGGACAGGAATATGAGGGGTTTCTTGCACAAAGCGACCTTAACGTTTTAATCTCCTCATAATAACTCACCCACTCTAACATATTGTTTAAAATATGCTAAAATCTCTTTTATGGATAAACAATACGTCAAACGTCAACTCGCCACTTTTGCCCTCTCAATGTTCCGAAAAGATTTTTTCGGTATTTACCATGGCTCACTTTCCGCCAAACTCGATACTAATCTTTTTACAATTAATAAGAAAAACGCTATTTTTGACTCCATCAGTGAAGAGAGCTTAATCGATCTTTTTTACAATAAAGATTACCGTTGGAAAGATGCCAGTATTGATGCCTCTATTCATCAGGGAATTTATCGCCAGATATCGGATGCAAAATATATCACTTTCACGATGCCACCGTTTACGACCGCTTTTTCTCTCAACCACTCCATTATCATTCCGAAAGATTATTTTGGGTTCAAAGAGTTCGGGAAAATCAATATTTATGATCCTAAAAAATTTGATGATTGGTATGAGCGTGCGGTGAGTGAGATCCCCCAATATTTTCAACAAAACAATACAGCAATTATGATCATTCGTGGATACGGGGTTTATGCTTTTAGCCGTGATATTCATACAATGGTTCGACAACTCTCCATTTTAGAACGGAGCTGCCGAATTTTGATGCTCGATCACTCCCAATCGCGTCTAGACATCGATTGAGCGAATTGATCCTTCGATTGCATCAAACACCTTATGTAATTCTTCCGAGGTAATCACATAAGGGGTCATCACATAGATGACACTTCCCAGAGGCCGTATCAACACCCCCTGCTGCATACACTGCTGATGTATCTTTAATCCGATTCGCTCACGTGGATCAAATCCCTCCAACTCAATCGCCGCAATCATCCCGCATTGACGTACCTCTTTGACTCTTGCCAATGTCTCAAACCGTTTTAATTCTTGGGCAATAAAAGCAATCGTTCGTTGATTGTTTTCAATCACGTTTTCCGATTCGAAAATATCGAGCGTCGCATTCGCCGCTGCACACGCCAACGCATTTCCTGTATAACTGTGTGAGTGTAAAAAAGATCGCTCAGGGTTGTAATCGCAATAAAACGACCCATACACCTCTTCCGTTGTTAGGACAACCGACAATGGCAAATATCCCCCCGTAAGCCCTTTTGAGAGAATTAAAA
>JBFYRD010000082.1:0-3140 GCA_041302405.1 Sulfuricurvum sp. | reverse complement strand
GTCATCCGTTTGATATCATTGCCGATATCAGGAGAACTTAGAAGTTCGGTCAATTCGTTGTAACGGTTGATAAAAGGGGTAAGTTTGTCGGATAACATGAGTGTGTCCTAAAAGAGGCGTTGTGAAAAATTAGAGAAGGTGAAGCTTGCCCTGAGGGCAAAACTTATGCTGCGATTTTGTTAACAGCGAGGTGAAGACGGCTAACTTTACGTGCAGCAGTCTCTTTTTTCAAGACACCTTTGCTGACATATTTATGAAGGTTAGCGTTAGCGATAACAAGAGCAGCTTTCGCTTCATCTTTGTTTCCGGCTTCAACGGCAGTACGAACTGCTTTAACAATGTTTTTAATACGTGTACGGTAAAATCTGTTACGTTCAGTACGTTTTTCCGTTTGACGGATACGTTTCAATGCTGACTTATGGTTTGCCATGGCATTTATCCTTGTCGAGGTTTAATTTAGGGTGAAATATTACCTTAAAGAAAATTAAATTTAAGTTAAAATTTATAGAAATAGAAATAAAAAAGTTTTATTAATTGTTAATAATAACAATTTTTTAAGCTAATTCTCAAAACGGTAGTTTTGTAGCTTTAGGGGATTGCAAAGGACTTTAGTCCTTGCCACTAAAACGGATGAATTCGTTTTAGTGTATAACATCAAATAAAAAGGAAGAAAAATTTATGAAACTTTTTGGAACCGATGGGGTACGTGGCGAAGCGGGCTCATTTTTAACGGCAGAATTGGCGATGCGTGTAGCAATGGCGGCAGGGATTTATTTTAGTGCCCACTCACGCACCAAAAAGATTTTAGTCGGAAAAGATACACGACGAAGCGGCTATATGATTGAGAATGCTATTGTCACGGGGCTCACCGCAGTGGGATACGATGTGGTGCAAATCGGTCCAATGCCTACCCCTGCAATCGCGTTTTTAACGGAAAATATGCGTTGTGATGCGGGGATCATGATCTCTGCTAGCCATAACCCGTATGAAGACAACGGGATCAAATTTTTCGATGCCCACGGGAATAAGCTTTCCGAAGAGATCGAAGCACAAATCGAAGCAATCGCCCATGACAAAGCTCGTCTAGAAGAGGGGCAGGTTACAGGCAAAAAGATTGGCAGTGCAAAACGGATCGATGACGTGATCGGTCGCTACATCGTTCAGCTCAAAAACTCATTCAGCCGTGAATTAACATTGCAAGGATTGCGTATTGTTTTGGATACGGCAAACGGTGCAGGGTACAAAGTGGGACCGACGGTACTCGAAGAGCTAGGTGCGGAAGTGATCGTTTTGCACGATAAACCGAATGGTTTTAATATTAACGAAGGGTGCGGAGCACTTCATACGAAAGATTTGCGCGAAGCGGTAAAGCAATACCGTGCTGATATAGGGCTTGCTCTGGATGGGGATGCGGACCGTCTCATCGTTGTCGATGAAAAAGGGGATGAAGTAGATGGTGATCAGATCCTCGGAGCACTAGGACTCTTTTTGCACCAGAGCGGTCAGCTCAAGGGGGGCGGAATTGTCTCTACTGTTATGAGCAATCAAGCGTTAGAAGATACGATGTCTGAGAATGGTTTAAAACTTTTCCGCTCAAATGTCGGGGATAAATACGTGTTGGAAGTGATGCGTGAAAACGGTATTAACTTCGGCGGAGAGCAAAGCGGCCACATCATCATGCACGATTACGCGAAAACAGGTGATGGTTTGGTGAGCGCGTTGCAAATCTTGGCACTGCTCTTAACTTCAGGGCAAAAAGCGAGTAAAGTGCTTCGTCCGTTTAAGCTTTATCCCCAAAAATTGGTCAACATTAAAGTAAAAAATAAAAAACCGCTCGATCAAATCGATGGACTCACTGCTGAACTTGAAACCGTAGATGCGTTGCATATGCGTCATCTGATCCGTTACTCGGGTACAGAGAATAAACTTCGTATTTTACTCGAGGGGAAAGATGCTAAAGTAATGGAAAAAGCAATGGAAAAATTAGTTGGTTTTTTCGAGAAAGCACTCAATGCTTAAATCACTCGCCATCCTTTTATTAGCAGCTTTAGGTATTTTCATCGTCGATCAAAATATTAAATGGATATTTGTAGAGGGATTTCGGTATTACACCGAGTGCATCGATCTTATCTTAGTCTACAATCGTGGTGTGGCTTTTTCAATGTTTGCTTTTTTGGAAGAGGCCCTTAAATGGATTCAGCTTGCATTACTTGCAGGGGTTGTTGGGTATACCTTATGGCTGAAAAAAAATTGTTATATTCTCCCTGTAGGGATCATGATAGGTGCCGGTTTTTCGAATGTATACGATCGTTTTATACACGGTGGAGTGGTTGATTATGTCTATTGGCACTGCGGATTTGATTTTGCAGTGTTCAATTTTGCCGATGTAATGATAGATATTGCCGTTGTATGGTTATTGATTTTAAACTTTCGACCTCAGTCGTGTAAGAGTTAAGTGTCATTTAACTTCTACGCGGGTATAATTTCGCTCTTGCATTAACTAGGATGGTCTTATAGCTCAGTTGGTAGAGCACTACCTCGACAAGGTAGTGGTCACAGGTTCGAGTCCTGTTGGGACCACCATTCAAGAACTCCATATTTTAGAACTTTTACAAAATCAACCCTCTGTATATAAACCTATTTTTCATTCAGCGTAACCCAAAATGTCACTCAATCCAAAAATATGTGCCAATTCGCCAATTTTTCATCACTGGTGCTAAAATTCAGTTGTCAAGGATTACTTGTCAACTGCCGCAGATGCTAAAATTATTCATTCAGAAATTTTTTTTTCAATATGAAGGCATCAAGTGAATACAATGTAAGTTATAATACTGTATTACAAAATTCACATTAGGAGAATTACAATGACAGCAAGCGTTCGTCTTGATAAAACGTTGGAAGAAAAGCTCGATATTATTTCTCAATCGCTCCATAAAAAAAAGAGCGATATTATTCGTGATGCCATATCCTACTATGAGGATAGTATTCAAAATACTCAAAAGAGCCGCATCTTAAAAGCGGTAGCCAAAACGAAAGAAGCTGACAGCTCAGAAAATGCTGAATTCGAAGGAACCCTCAATGACGGTCTCTAAAGGGGAAATTTGGCTTGTCAATCTCAATCCGCAAAAAAGATCAAATGA
>JBFYRD010000081.1:0-7896 GCA_041302405.1 Sulfuricurvum sp. | reverse complement strand
GCCCATGCTCGGGCAATTCGCATTGCGTTTTCTTTATCATCAAACGTTTTGATTTGAGGCATATTTTTACGAATAGCGCATTTACACAACTTTTCAACTACAACATGATGTTCCATGATTTTCCCCCCTTAGTGATCGGACTTGCATCCACAGCCGCCGCCGACCATGCCAATAACAAAATTGTCATTAACTTCAACGAGTTGAAACGTATGTTTTCCGCAAAATTTTCCGTTCATGTATGCCATTTGGGTTTCTGCCGCTTCTAAAGCTCCCTCTTTCCCCTCAAAAGAAGTGATTTGAGCCAACCCCTCTTTTTTTGCACAGCTGCATAATTTTTCAATAACGACATGGTGTTCCATACTCTATCCTTCGTGTGTAATGCTACAATTACTGCATAGTACGTTCCAGACAACCATTTTTAATGTGTTATAATTATTGCTATTCACTGAAAGGTTGATATAAAGTATGAATCTACAAAGTTTTAAAAATGCCTTTTCAATCGCTTTTGTCTATCTTGCATTCGGTTTGTTATGGATCTATTTTTCAGATATGGCAGTTAGATATATCGCATCAAACAGCGATCAAATGACTCATCTGCAAACCTATAAGGGATGGTTTTTTATCGTTATCACAACCATTTTACTTTTTTCCCTCAGCTATCGATTTTTTATTAAAGAATTTCTTGAATACTCGAGGAATATCAAAAAACAAGAAGAAGCACAACAAGCACTTATGCACAAAGATACTCTTCTTCGAACCATCATCAACAGTTCACCGGATGCGATTTTTGCCAAAGATATGAATGGAAAATATCTCGTTTTTAACCATGGAGCCGCAGATATGATAGATGTTTCTCCTGAAAAAGTTATTGGTTTTACAGACACATTTTTGTTTTCTCCTAAAACAGCTATAGCGATACAAGAACACGACAAACAGGTCATTGCAAATGGGGAAATTGTCAATTATGAAGAATCACTTATAACTGCTAATGGGATAGAAAAAATATTTTGGGTAACCAAAGGTCCGTTGTTTAGTGAAAATGGAAAGAGTTTCGGTCTTTTTGGAATTTCACGCGATATTACCGAATCGAGAAAAAAAGAGCTCACTATTCTCGAAGAAAAAGAACGATTCGAAAAACTCGCACATCACGACACCCTCACAGGATTGCCAAACCGTCTTAGTTTAACTGAATATACCAACAATCGTATACATCAAACAAATCCTGAATCTTTTGCCCTTCTTTTCCTTGATTTGGATGGATTTCAACAAATTAACGATTCGTATGGACACCGTTTCGGCGATGAACTGCTTATCAAAGTGGCACGTCTTCTCCAACATATTTTTTTACCTGATGGTTTTATTGTACGAACAGGAGGGGATGAGTTTGTCATCGTAGTTACAGCGCTTAAAGATGAACTGCATCTCTCATCCTTAATAAATCATCTCATGGAAAATCTTACTCATCCCATACACATTGATGGAATTGATATTTACACCACAATTAGTATCGGTTCAGCCAATTATCCAGAGGATGCAACGACAACTGAAGATTTACTCCAATGTGCCGATGCAGCCATGTATGAAGCAAAAAAGAACGGCAAAAATACTTACCGATTTTACAATCCCACCTTCACCCAAAAAGCGCTGGAGAGAACCACCATCAGTAATAAACTTAAAAGTGCTTTGCGAGATAATAAGCTTAGCGTTTACTATCAGCCGCAAGTAGATGCTCACAGTGAAAAGATTATCGGCTTCGAAGCACTAATCCGATGGGAAAGTGACGATGGGTTTATCCCTCCGTCCCTTTTTATTCCAATTTGTGAAGAGAGCGGAATGATCCTAAAAATTGGTGAATTTGTCCTGATGGAAGGGTGTAAAACTGCTCATAAATGGAGCGAAGAAGGGCTATTGCATGGTCATATTGCGATTAATGTATCTGCCTATCAATTAATTCATCCGGCTTTTCTTTTACAACTCGACACTATCATTGAGAAGACGAGATGCAATCCTTGTTGTATTGAATTGGAAATTACCGAAAGTTCTATTCTTGAAAATCCTGAAAAAACGATTGCTCTTTTGAGCACCATAAAAAACAAAGGATTTAAAATTTCCATCGATGATTTTGGAACGGGGTATTCTTCTCTCTCGTATCTCAAAAATCTCCCAATCGATAAACTCAAAATTGATATATCCTTTGTACGCAATATCACGAGAGAACCAAAAAATCAGACCATCGTTAAAACGATCATTTCGTTGGCAAAGGGGCTAGGAATGGAAGTACTTGCTGAAGGGGTCGAAACAATTGAAGAGTTTAATTTCTTACGTGAAAACGGGATTGAAACGATACAAGGATTTTATTTTTATAAGCCAATGACTTCTAAAAGCATAGAAGATCTTCTTGTTCATCCTAATCACAAAGAGTGATTTTCACCTAACACAACGCGATTGCGTCCAGCAGCTTTTGCTTGATACAAATACCGATCTGCTGCGGCATAGAGATGGATTTCATTTTCAACCAATGGACCCTCAACGCACATCAAGCCAATCGAAATCGTTACGTATTTCGAAGCACTGTTTTTACAATGTTCAATGGAGAGGTTTTCAATATCTTGACGAATTGAATCCACAAACGATAAAGATTTTTCCAAATTTTCACATTTAAAAATAAGCCCAAATTCTTCGCCGCCCAAGCGAAAACAAAAATCATCTGCTCTAAAGATTCTCGTTTTAATCACATTCGCGACTTGCGCTAAAACGTCATCCCCTTTTTGATGACCATAGGTATCGTTATAATCTTTGAAATGGTCTACATCCATGATGGCGAAACAGATAAAATCACCATTTCGTTTTGCACTGCTCACAAATTTTGGAAACAGTGTATTAAAGTGGCGACGATTGTAAATTCCCGTCAGAGCATCAATAATGGCTATCTCCTCAATCCGTTTTTTATCCGTAATATCGTGGCGAATTGCGGTATAGCCGATTTTTACCTCTTCATCATCAAATATCGGATAAATCGTTGCATCTACCCAATAATCATCTCCATCTTTCGTTCGATTTTTGAGTTCCCCTCTCCAAATCTTATCGTGTGAAATACTCTCCCATAACTCTTCATAAACTTTTGGAGGCATGTCCGGATGTTGAACGACACGGTGATTTTTACCTAACAGTTCCTCACGCTTATATCCTGAAATACGACAAAAAGCTTTCGAGGTCTCAATGATGTTTCCTTTTAAATCGGTGCTGGAAGTAATAATATTCTCATCAATCAACGCAATATGGTCATGCAAAAGTTTTTCCAATTTTCTGGATTCGGTAATATCTCTAACATTCAGCAAAAAGCGTTTTTTATCGGGCATCAGCGAAATTGACATGTTTACAATGAGTTTTTTCCCCTCTTTGACAATACACGTTTTTTCAAAATTCTCGATAAACCCTCTCTCTTTCACACTCTCCAATACACTCAAAGAACGTAATATGTCCTCGGGAGCACTCAACCCTGCACACGTAAGTTTTGACATCTCTTGATCGGTAAATCCGGTCATTTTCAGATACGCTTGATTAAAAAACAAAAAATTCGTTTCACCATCCAAAATAGCGATACCGTCACGTGAGGTATCGATAATGGAGCGAAGAAACTCTTTACTTGATTGAAGTTCTCTATTGCTAGTTTCAAGTGCTTGAATCAAATTTTGAAATCCAAGCTCGATAATAAGAATGATGAGGAACAGCATAATAAAAATATAGGTCGCAGTTTCGATCATCTTTTGAAAAAAGTCATTTTCCGCCGAGGTAATATCATTAACAAAGAGTGCTTTGGCAATAACTTTACCAGCATAATCATGAACATCAAATGCGTAAACAGCATACGTATGATCATGAAAATGCAATCGATAAAAGATTGGAAAAGAGTAGCCGTTTTCTAAAAGTTTTTCGAATAAAGGATAATTTTCAATTGCATCATACTGCAAGGTAAAAGAACCGATTTGGAAGTTTTTAGCGTTATAAAGATTCATGGTGTCGTTTTTAACGAATAATGCTCCTTTTAAGCCGCTGAAATATTCCATTTCATCAAAAATAACATCCGGACGGCTTCCCATTTCCAAAGCACCGATATAGTGCTTATTTTCAAAGATAGGAATAACACTTCGATACGCCAAGTTGTGAATACCGGCTTCAAATCCATGAATCTCCGCTTGTTCTTTCGAAACCGCGGCAATCATCGGGCGAAACGTTGCTACGTTGTCATCAAATTTTTCTGGAGAATGCATACGCAGCAATGTACTCCCATCCGGCAGATGAAAATGCATCATTGAAAGATGTTTATTCCCTTTTTTTAAGGCTTTCCATCGTTCTTGGGTCAAATCAAATAATGCGACTCGGTCACGATCACGTATTGTTGTTTTAATGTTTAGAGAATTGATATTAATCATCGCATCTGTATAGTTAATCTGGTTACGTTTTTTGATGATTTTTTCGTAGGTTGTTTTTAATGTGGCAGCATACGCTTCTTGATTCTCTTTTAATGACTGTTTCTGATCCCAATAGAGCGAACCTAATAAAATAGCGGAAAATAAAACGAGTACAGTAGTAACGAACAATAATGTTTTATTTTTTGTACTCCAATTTTCCATAATTGGCTCCGTTCACTATCATATTTTGTCAAAAAATCAGAGGCATCAAATAGCTATATTAAAATATGATACGTCTTTCCGTGAAACTAAGAGATAATTTTGATCGATAAATATCTTTTTTCTTTAAAGTGTGTGATTCTGAAACATACAAATGTGATTATAGTGGTACTCGGTGTACTTTTACAGCTAGAGTGTATAATATTTTACAATATTATTATGATAATGGAGTCGTCTGAACCACAAAATAGAGTTCATCCTTAAGCGTATTAAGAGACTTGACAACATTCTCTCTACGGATTTCATCCAAATCAAAATGCTGTTCAATCGAATCGTAAATTCGGTCAATACTCGCATAAATCTCGACCATCAGTTCTGCTTTGAGTTTATCTTGAACGCTTGCCATATATCACCCTCTTATTTGACTCAATACTCCTAAGAATATTCAACCAAAAAAATCTCCCGTAAGGGAGAAAATGACGAGAAACAATGAAGTTTGTCCCCAAAGGGACGATATCCTTAGCGGACGAGATCGAAGAAATAGTCGGTTGTTGCGATACCTTTGGTATCTTCATCCAATTGGTCAAGAACTTTGTTCGTGATCCAAGTAAGAAGGTTCAACGCTCCATCGTACCCGCTGATAGAGTAACGGTGTAGGTGATGACGGTCGAAAATTGGGAATCCGATGTAGATCAACGGAGTACCGGTGTCGCGCATCAACTCTTTACCATAGCTGTTACCGATCATGAAATCAACCGGCTCAGTAAACAAGAGTGAACGCATTGCCCACAAGTCTTTACCTGCCCATACGTTTAGGCTATCTTTTGCAGGAGAGGTATCGAGCATAGCTCTCATTTCTGCTTCCCAGCCGTTTGGTGCATTGTGGCAAAGAACATGAGTAGGTTCTGCACCCATCTCAAGAAGGAATGATACTGCACCGATTAGGAAGTCAGGATCACCCCAGATAGCGAATTTTTTACCGTGCATGTACGGATAGCTGTCTTGCATAGCATCAACAAGACGGCCGCGCTCTACTTTTAGTTTTTGTGGAACTTCGGTTCCTGTTAATTCTGCGAGTTTCATTACGAACTCATCTGTCCCTTTGAGACCGACCGGGTTAGAGAATCCACCAGCGTGTTTCCAACGTTTTTCGACCATTTTCATGGTTTTAGACGTTGCGTATTTTTGCAAACTGATTGTTGCACTTGAATTGATACAATCTCTCGCATCATCCAATTTTGTTCCGCCTTGGAACATTTCGTATTGACCCGCCGGCATATCCCATTGATCAGAGTGGTCACCCAACATGATATAGTCAGTGCCGAATGCTTCTACGATGCTTTTAACAGAACGAAGGCTCCCGATATACGTTTCAAAACCAGGGATGATGTTGATACGTTGTTTCTTTTCACCTTGTTGACCCTCAGTAAGCTGTGACATAATACCGTGCATCATGTTGTCATATCCAGTGATATGGCTTCCTACGAATGAAGGAGTGTGCGCATAAGGGATCGGATAATCAGCTGCTAAAAACTCACCTTTATCCTCTTCTTTTGCCGCGATGATGAACGCCATCAAGTCGTCTCCGATAACTTCTGCCATACAGGTAGTAGAAACCGCGATCATTTTAGGTTTATAAACTGCAGCACAGTTTTTAAGACCCTCTTTCATGTTAACAAGACCACCGAATACCGCAGCATCTTCAGTCATAGAATCCGATACACATGGAGTCGGCTCTTTGAAGTGACGGGTAAAGTAGGATCGGAAATACGCTACACATCCATGTGAACCATGAACGTAAGGCATAGTACCCTCAAACCCGAGTGCAACCATAACAGCCCCAAGAGGCTGACATGCTTTTGCAGGGTTGACAGTAATCGCTTCACGAGCAAGATTTTTCTCACGGTAATCCCATGTTTTTGTCCACTCAGCAATCTCTTCTACTTTCGCAGGATTAATTGCCAGCATAGAGGATTCGAATTGTTTTTTGTTTGCGAGTACATCTTGGTACTCAGGGCGTTTAAACAGGTCTTTCCCGTTTACGATTTTTTCTACTTCTTGCATCGTCTCAACCTTCCTTTTCCCATGGTGCTTTTGAGTGCGCCCATACTGGTGAATTAATTGCTAAATCCATATCTTGTGCGAAAATCGCAAATCCGTCGTATCCGTGGTATGGACCGCTGTAATCCCATGAGTGCATTTGGCGGTATGGGAGACCCATTTTTTGGAATACATACTTCTCTTTGATCCCTGAAGCTACAAGGTCAGGTTGAAGTTTTTTAACAAATGCTTCGAGTTCATACTCGTTGACGTCATCGTAGATAACGGTTGAGCGGAAAATCTCTTCTTTAGTACGTTTGTAGTCATCATCATGAGCGAACTCATAACCAGTACCGATTACTTCCATACCCAAATCTTCGTAAGCACCGATAACGTGACGAGGACGAAGACCGCCGACGAACAACATAACCGTTTTACCTTCGAGACGAGGTTTGTATTTCGCGATAACCGCATCGATCATCGGTTGGTATTTAGCGATAACTTCTTCACATTTAGCTTGTACACCCTCGTCAAAGAACGCCGCGATTTTGCGGAGAGATTTGATGGTTTGTGACGGTCCGAAGAAGTTATACTCGATCCAAGGAATCCCGTACTCTTTTTCCATGTGACGGCTGATGTAGTTCATTGAACGGTAGCAGTGAAGCAAGTTCAATTTCACTTTTGGTGTCAATGCCATCTCTTTAATCGTAGCATCTCCTGACCATTGTGCAACAACACGAAGACCCATCTCTTCCAAAAGGATACGGCTTGACCAAGCGTCACCACCGATGTTATAGTCACCGATGATCGCAACGTCATAATCGGTTACTTCAACGTCGCTTGTATTTACGTTTACTTTTGCGTCAAAAATATAGTCACGAACCGTGTCATTTGCGATGTGGTGACCGAGTGATTGAGAAACCCCACGAAAACCTTCACAGTTTACCGGAACGATCGTTTTGTCAAGTTCTTTTGCTTTTACACGTGATACGGCACCGATATCGTCCCCGATCAAACCGATTGGACATTCTGATTGAACCGTGATACCGTTATTCAATGGGAAAAGGTTATTGATCTCGTCAATAGCGATACCCAATTTTTTGTCTCCACCGAAAACGATGTTGTTTTCTTGGAAATCGGTACTAAAGTTCATTGTAACGAATGTATCAACACCGGTTACACCGATATAATAGTTACGACGACCTGCACGGCTGTATTGACCGCA
>JBFYRD010000078.1:0-4645 GCA_041302405.1 Sulfuricurvum sp. | reverse complement strand
TTATGTTTACCATCGGAGATAAAATCGTTAATGCTCTGTTACAGTTTTCAGCTAAAACCGAACTCGAAGAGCTCTTTTTAGGCTCCGTTTTCTCCATACTCATCGGTACTGCATTGCTCGCTCACAGTATGGGATTCACCTACTCACTGGGAGCATTTATCGCAGGGATGATCATCGCCGATACACGTTATAGCGTCAAAGTAGAATCCGATATTTCAACCTATAAAGATCTCTTATTGGGAGCGTTTTTCTTTGGAGTCGGGACGAAAATCAATATCCTCTATTTCGCTGAAAACATTCACATTATCACATTTGTTTTCATCTTCGCGATGCTTTTTAAAGCAGTAGTTATTTACGCCATCATCCGTCGAACTTCGGATAAAAATACCTCAGCGAAAACGGCTCTCTCCCTTGCGCAGGTCGGAGAGTTCTCTTTTGCTATTTTTGCTCTCGCCGGAGCACAAAATCTGATAAGTGAAGAGATGTCGAGCTTTTTGATTTTGGTGAGTGTTATCTCGATGATCCTTACCCCCTTTATCATCACAAACATCTATAAACTCTCCTCCTATTTCGAAAAAGAGTTTTACGAATCGGACGTCATCACCCCGATTGAGAGATCTGAACACATCATCGTGGCTGGATTTGGGGTATTAGGTAAAATTGTCGCGTCCAATCTACAGGCTCAAAAAGGAAATTTTGTCATTATTTCGGATAACCTTAAACACGTTCTTCATGCTCGTAAACTAGGTTACATGGCCTACTTTGGGCATCTTGACAAACGTCCTGTTCTCGAATCGTTAAAGCTCAAAGAAGCAAAAGCGATCATTATTACAATGATCAGCGAACAAAAGCGTCGTCTCATCAGCGAAGCGATACTCCGTTACGATCCAAAAGCCAAAATAATTCTAAAAATCGACAGTGTTGAAGAGCGAAAAAGTTTACGTGATTTAGCTGAAATAGAATTGGTCGATGCCAGTTTCGAAGTAGCCGATTTACTGGTAAACCGGGCACTCAAACACGGCAATCAGAACGATTAAAACCCTATTATTAAAAATTAACCGTTTTTACGGTAAAATTGGGCGATTTTTTACCTAAGGTGTATTACAAATATGATAGATGTTGTTCAAATTCAAAAAATTTTACCCCACCGTTTTCCTTTTCTCCTCGTCGATCGAGTAACAAACATTACCCCAAACGAGTCACTCATCGGTTACAAAAATGTAACTATCGGTGAACAAATTTTCGAAGGCCATTTTCCAGGTCATCCGATCTATCCGGGTGTTATGATCTTAGAGGGGATGGCGCAAGCCGGAGGTATTCTCGCATTTCAAAGCATGGACATGACTGAAGAGCAAGCAGCTCATAAAGTAGTCTATTTTATGAGTATTGACGGTGCCAAATTCCGTGCTCCTGTCCGTCCAGGGGATCGCTTAGAGTACCGTATGAATGTTATCAAACACAAGGGTGCGATTTGGGTGTTAGAGGGTAAAGCGTATGTCGACGATGTCCTCGTCAGCGAAGCTGAACTCAAAGCCATGATCGTCGACAAGTAAGCGAGAGAGAATGAGCAACATATCTCCATTAGCAGTTATCGAAGAGGGTGCGATTATCGGTGAAGAGGTCGAAATCGGTCCATTTTGCTTTATCTCCTCGAAAGCAAAAATCGGACGCGGAACAAAAATTGCCGCAAGTACCTGCGTTTACGGGAATACAACTATCGGCGAGTATAATGAAATTTTTTCACACGCCGTTTTAGGTTCTGTTCCGCAGGATTTGAAATATAACGGGGAAGAGGTTGAGCTAATCATCGGTGATTACAATAAAATTCGTGAATTCACCCTCTTTAATCCTGGCACTGCGGGCGGCGGGGGAAAAACCGTTGTCGGAAACCACAATCTCTTTATGGGGTACGTCCATTTAGGTCATGATGTTATTATCGGGGATCATTGTATCCTTGCCAATGCCGCAACCTTAGCCGGTCACGTCGAGATGGGAAGTTATGCCGTTATCGGCGGAATGACTCCGATCCATCAGTTTGTAAAGATCGGTGATTATGCTATGATCGCAGGGGCATCAGCACTCTCTCAAGACGTACCTCCTTATTGTCTTGCTGAGGGAAATCGTGCCGTATTACGCGGATTGAATCTCAACGGTTTACGCCGTCATGTTGAACGCAGTAATATTGATGCCCTTAGAGCAGCTTATCGCGAGCTTTTCGAATCAGGGAAACCGCTCCAAGAGCAGGCAGCCGCTTTACTCGAGAGTGCAACAAGCGAATACGTTAAAAATCTCTGCACCTTTATCGTTAACACCAAACGGGGTATCCCCTATGAAAGGAATCAATCATGATTCACCGCCATTGCAGCTTCTGTGACGCTCAAGAGAGTGACCACAACCCGCTTATCGCTGGAAACACTGTTTATATTTGCAAAAACTGTGTTTTCTCTGCCTACAAAATAATGTTCGGTGATTCCGAAAGTGATAATGCACCCGCTCACGAATACAAGGGGACAGAACTATTAACTCCAAAAGAGCTCAATACGTTTTTAGGTCAATACATTATCGGGCAACAGCGTGCAAGAAAACTCCTCTCTGTAGCCGTTTACAATCACTATAAACGTATTTTTAAACACACGCACGTCGAAGATGAAACCGAAATTGCTAAATCAAACGTCTTACTTATTGGACCAACCGGGAGTGGAAAAACACTGATGGCACAAACCATCGCTCGTGTTCTCAACGTCCCTATTGCTATCGCTGATGCTACCAGTCTTACTGAAGCGGGATACGTTGGAGAAGATGTTGAAAATATCCTCACCAAGCTCCTTCAAGCAGCAGATGGTGATGTAGAACGGGCACAGCAAGGGATTGTATTTATTGATGAAATCGATAAAATTTCCCGTATGTCTGAGAACCGCTCGATCACCCGCGATGTATCAGGTGAAGGGGTTCAACAAGCACTTCTTAAAATCATCGAAGGTGCCGTGGTCAATATCCCTCCAAAAGGGGGACGAAAACACCCAAATCAAGACTTCATCCAAATTGACACTTCAGGAATTCTCTTTATCTGCGGTGGAGCATTTGATGGTCTAGGACAAATTTTAGAGCGTAAAAAAGGGAAAAATGTCATGGGCTTTGGACATGACAAACGAAGTACAACCGACATCGATGACAGTTTTGAAAACGTTGAGCCAGATGATTTGGTTAGCTATGGTCTTATTCCTGAACTTATCGGACGTTTGCCTATTATTGCATCACTCAACAAAATTACCGAAGAGGAGATGGTCCGTATCTTGACTGAGCCGAAAAACTCTTTAGTGAAACAATACACAAAACTTTTTGCCATCGATGATGTTGAACTCACCTTTGATAATGAGGCACTAAATGCAATCGCTGCCAAAGCATTAGCACGTAAAACCGGAGCGCGCGGTCTTCGTGCCATCATGGAAGAGACGATGGGAGATACCATGTATGAACTTCCTGAATACAGCGGTTACGAAGTACTAATAACCAAAGAGGTCGTAGAAGAGAGCATTGCCCCTGTCTACATTAAAAAATCAACTCAAAAAAGCGCATAGGAGAGTCAATGCTATTTAATAAACTTATCGGAATGTTCTCGAACGATCTCTCTATCGATTTAGGAACAGCGAATACCATCGTTATTGCCAAAGGTAGAGGAATTATTATTAATGAGCCTTCGGTAGTTGCAGTAAAAATGGAAAAATACGGCCAACAACGCGTTCTTGCTGTAGGGCGTGAAGCTAAAGAGATGGTAGGCAAAACTCCAGGAAATATCAAAGCAATTCGTCCTATGCGTGATGGCGTTATCGCAGACTTTGATATGACCGAAAAAATGATCCGTAAATTCATTGAAAAAGCTCACGGAAGAAGTACCCTCATCAGTCCGCGTATCATCATCTGTATCCCTTATGGATTAACACAGGTTGAACGTAAAGCGGTTCGTGAATCGGCAATGAGTGCCGGAGCGCGTGAAGTTTATCTCATTGATGAACCGATGGCAGCAGCTATCGGAGCGGGGATTGATATTCGCGAACCAAAAGGAAATATCGTCGTTGATATCGGAGGAGGAACCACTGAAATCGGTGTCGTTTCCTTGGGTGGTTTGGTACTTTGCCGCTCAATCCGTGTCGCGGGGGATAAGATTGATCGTTCCATTATGGACTATGTCAAACGCAAATACAATCTTTTAATCGGGGACCGTATCGCGGAAGACATCAAAATTAACATCGGTACCGCTATGCCACTGGCTCAAGAGCTTAAGATGATAATCAATGGGCGCGACCAAGTAGAAGGGCTATTAACTTCTATTGAACTCTCAAGCGAAGATGCGCGTGAAGCGATGCGTGATCCTCTCAAAGAGATTCTTGAAGCGATTCGTGACGTATTAGAAAACATGCCTCCAGATCTTGCGGGAGACATCGTTAATAACGGTGTTATTCTTACCGGTGGCGGAGCACTGATCCGTCAGCTTGATAAATATATTTCTGAAATTATCAAAATTCCGGTTTACGTTGCCGATGAGCCACTTTTGTGTGTTGCTCGCGGAACCGGACGTGCACTTGAAGAGATCGATCAACTCCACGAACTTTTCGATAATGAATAAACAATCGCTAGGTTTTGCTGT
>JBFYRD010000074.1:0-3130 GCA_041302405.1 Sulfuricurvum sp. | reverse complement strand
GATCTTGGTTGATCAATACTGCTGCATCAAATGTATTAGGTACAACTGACCATTTCTCAGAATATGCAAATGGAGTATCGAGTTCCATACGACCTACTTTAGCGGTCGTTTTAGCCATAGTAGCCGCCAACCAAAGCTCACCCATCCATGCTGCATCATCTACACCGTTACCGACGCCATGCGCACCAGTCCATGTATTGGCTACTAGGTTATTTTCAAGACCAAGAGTACTGACCGCATATGCAGTTGCACCGAAAGAAACACCTTTGAGCAAATCACCTGTTACACCAATACGTAGAGCAGTGTCAGCTGCACTAGATGCTTGATCAAAAAGATCATTAGATGCACCTTGATCACTTGTTGAGTAGTAAACTTTTGCATCACCCGATACTTTTACATTATCGATTGCGAACGCGCTTGCTCCGAGCAACACTGCTGCTGCAAGACTCATTTTAACTAACTTCATTGATTCTCCTTAAATTAAGCTTGACCTTATGTTTTTGTTTCGTCGGGGTTAATTGTAACGCCGCAATTCTTAAACATAGCTGTAAAAAAAATATTTCGTTAACTAAGTGTTTACCAAATAAGAAATGCCTACTTTTGGGAACACTCTCATTTTATAGGATTCTACAGACAAATAATCCTCATAAATATGAGCCGCTTTATGGTATAGTTCATTTTAGTATCAAATTATCAAATAATCCAAAGGAAACTTTAATGAAGCCAACATACCTCATAAGCGTCGCTTTGAGCGCTCTGATTCTCAGCGGATGCGCTAATCGCGAGGGGGTAGCCCCCTCACAAAACAGCTCTCTTCATGCCGTCTCTCCAAGTACCACAGCCGCCAGTGAAGGGGGTGCAATGCAGCGTTCACTCGATGGTTGGCTCAAAGAGGAGTGGAGTCCGCTAACCAAAACCGCTACCGTCACGACAACCACCACAGCGCCTGATGGCAAGGTAATTACCGAGACGAAGATCGTCGAAGTTCCTGAACCTGCAGACAATGAACCCTTTAAATTACAAAAATACGCGGATAAGTGGAAAGTGTATCATGAGAACAAAGAGAAGATGAACGAAGGGAAACCTAAAGAGGCTTCAAACGTCGATTTGATGAATTCGTTGCCGGTTATTGGAAAGTAACGTTTCGTAACATTTATCCGTCATTCCGTACTACGATACGGAATCTAAAAGTATAGATCCTGAATCAAGTTCAGGATGACAAACCGAGTTCAGGATGACAAACCGAGTTCGGAACGGCTCTAGAGATTGGATCACGGGAATTTATTTAGAAGAATCCCAAACAAAAACACTTTTACCATCGCTGTTTTTCTCTACTGCAGCCATACCCATAATGTTATAGCCCGCATCTACATAATGAACTTCACCGCTGACACCTGAGGAGAGATCACTGAGAAGATACATCGCTGAATTTCCGACCTCTTCGATGGTGACGTTTTTGCGCAAAGGGGCGTTGGCTTCATTCCAGTTAAGAATTTGTTTGAAATCGCCGATACCGCTGGCGGCGAGAGTTTTGATCGGGCCTGCACTGATTGCGTTCACACGCTGCCCTTTTAGAGCACCCAATTCGACTGCCATATAACGTACCGTCGACTCTAACGCTGCTTTAGCAACTCCCATTACATTATAGTTAGGGATGTATTTTGGTCCGCCGAGGTAGCTGAGGGTGATGATCGATGCACCCGGAGCCAAAACAGACTCTAAACGGTTTGTCAAATCGATCAACGAGTAGACGGAAACATCCATCGCGATTTGAAACGCACTTTTAGAGGTTTTCATAAACCCTTCAGTAAGTGCTTCTTTGGGAGCGAATGCTACGGAGTGAACCAAAAAGTCGATTTGTCCGAAATCGGCGGCTACTTTTGCGGCAATCGCTTCCATATCGCTCTCATCAGAGACATCAAGTTTATAGACCGGAGAGTTGTTAAATCCTGCTGCGATAGGCTCTACCCGCTTTTGGAGTGCTTCGTTAAGATAGGTAAACGCCATTTGTGCCCCTTGGGCATGGAGTGCTTGCGCGATTCCATAAGCGATTGATTTATCATTAGCGAGTCCTACGATTAGACCTTTTTTTCCTTGCATTAACATCAATTATTCTCCTATTTCTGTATTTAATTCCGCCGCTTGTGCAATCATTTCGCAAAAATCATTAGCGCTGAGGGAGGCGGATCCCACAAGAATACCGTCTACATTATCAAGCGCCATGATTTCGGCTGCGTTATCAACTTTTACACTTCCGCCATAGAGCAAAGGGGCAGTTGTTTTGGCTCGAAGGGCGCCGTGCACAAGTTCGATATCACGATTGGATGGTGTTAATCCTGTTCCGATTGCCCATACCGGCTCATACGCAACAATCAAATCAGGATACGCGAGATCAATCCCCTCAAACTGTTGTTCGATGTAGCTCATCAACGCATCATTCCCCTCTTCACGTACTTCGAGAGGTTCACCCACACAGTAGATAATTGCAAATCCCTGCTCGGCAAAAAATCGAAACTTGGCGGCTATCTGCTCTTGGGTCTCGCCGATGACATGACGCCGTTCTGAGTGACCGATCAAAATCGTTTTAATCCCAAACTCTTCGAGCTGTTCGAGTGCAATCTCTCCGGTATAGGCACCATTTTGTACCGGATAGCCATTTTGAACGCCGATTAAAACATTTCGAGGATTATGATCCAATGACGTAAACGGCGGAAATACGATTATCGTGTCGGTGATATCGTTGGCACTGACAAATGATTCCACCACTGCCATGTAAGCACGTGTCTCTTCGCGTGTTTTGTTGGCTTTAAAAT
Source organism: Sulfuricurvum sp. (assembly GCA_041302405.1). Classification (GTDB taxonomy): domain Bacteria; phylum Campylobacterota; class Campylobacteria; order Campylobacterales; family Sulfurimonadaceae; genus Sulfuricurvum. Next base: position 317 of record JBFYRD010000074.1, on the reverse strand, counting down.
TGGCACATAAAATCATGGAAACTCCTTTGTCTTAGGCTTCTTGATAGAGTATCCGTTCGCCCTGAGCCTGTCGAAGGGGAATCGGTTTGTTCATGGTTCGACGAGCTCACCACGAACGGAATTTAGTTCTATTTATTTCATCAACGGTTTAACGCCCGGAAGGACTTTCCCCTCCAGCAACTCCAACGATGCACCACCGCCGGTAGAGATAAAGGTCATCTCTTCATCCAGTCCGATACGTTGAACCAAGTCTGCAGTATCTCCCCCGCCAACAACGGTTGTTGCATACGAATCGGCAACAAAGTGGGCGATTTTAT
>JBFYRD010000065.1:0-8494 GCA_041302405.1 Sulfuricurvum sp. | reverse complement strand
TTCCGATCTTCAGAGCCGATGAGTTCATTGAAAAAGACCACTTTTTGGCTAGCTTTAAAACACGGCTCCAAATCAAAACCATACGAACTGACCGCTCCGAATGCCGTGATCCCATTTGAGAGCATGGTCTCGATAGCGCGTGTCATACACTCATCATCACATTCGTTGATAAGCTCATCGCGTGATGCAATAACACTGGAGAGCCAAGGCATAAATTCTCCATACGTAAGGGTAGAGCGGTTGGCACTGAATTCGAGATGAACATGGGAATTGATGAGTCCGGGAACCAAGACCGATCCCTCACCCAGCTCAATGCACTGGTCGCTATAACGGGAGAGCAGTTCATCGTTCGTGGAAACTTCGATAATGGTTTTGTCAAAGACGATACCGTGATCACGAAGGATCACTCCGTCGGAAAAAAGTGCGTCGGCTAATAATATTGTCATAATGCTACTCCCAAATGCCGCTTCAGTTTCATCTCTACCTCTTCCATCTCTTTTGGAGTTAGACCCGTACATTTTTTCATTTCGTCGATACGACTGAGATCAAGTGTGCAGAGTTCATTGATACATATTTCACTGTTTTGTTCGAGGGCATCCCGTTTTCTGATCATAACCCGTATATCGCCGCCTGAGAGTTGCGTTGTGAGGGGAATAACGGTGACACCTTTAAACGCGACAAGATCGATATTTCGGTTGGCAATGTCGTTTTGGATGATGAGTGCGGGACGGATTTTACCGAATTCGCTGTTGTACTTTTTTCCAAAATTGACGAGATAAATCTCACCGCGACGAATAGTGCTCATGCCAAGTCCTCGATAACCTCTTCGATCTCTAAAAACTCTTGGTAGGCTTCGGTTCCTAATGCCTTTTGATTACTCATCAAATAGAGTTCATCTTCGATTTGCTCGCGCACTTTTTTATAAAGAGCGTAAGGGAGTAAGACACTTTTAGGTTCATGTCGGCGACCATCTTCGATGAGCGTAATACCATCGGTTGCATTGAGTAATGCTGGGTGACGTAGAATATCGGTTGTGGTAACGGTAGTCATAATACGCCTCTTAGTATTGATTATATAAATACAATTGTATCATATGTATTTATAAATGTATCATGTTGTATTCTAACTCGATTTAGTTCCTTATAATATAGAACCCCTTATAATCTATCCTTAAAACACCAATCAAGGTTTAATCAATGAAAATAGTCGTTATCCAAGGACCAAACCTCAATATGCTGGGAGTTCGTGAACAACAAGTATACGGACCGATGCGTTTAGAACAAATCCATGCACAGATGAAAGATGTCGCAACCCAAAATGGGATCGATATTGAGTTTTATCAAAGCAATTTAGAGGGTGAGATCGTCGATCGTATCCAAGAGTGTTACGGCGATGCAGATGGGATTATCATCAATCCTGCGGCTTACACACACACCTCCATTGCGATTCGTGATGCGATCAGTGCAGTGAACCTTCCGACGATCGAAGTACACATCAGCAACATCTACCGCCGTGAAGAGTTCCGTCAAAAAAGTATGACCGCTCCGGTATGTACTTCATCCGTGATCGGTTTCGGACCGTTCGGATACCATTTGGCGATGGTGGGGATGATGCAAATTTTAAGTGAAATCAGTGCGATGCGTCAAGCACAAGCTGTAGCTGTGCAAGGTTCAGAAGAAGAGTAATGCCGCTGCGTCGTAAACTGGATGAGAGACATAGCGTGTATGTCGATCGTCATTTCCCAAAAACACTCTCTAAAGCGAGCGGCTATCGTTATCGTGTTGTTTTAGGGGTTGGGGGAAATATCGGTGATACGCGTCGTCGGATGAATCATCTTTGGCACTATCTGGGGAAATTACCGCAGATGTGTAGAATTCGAAGTGGGCTGATACTACAAAATCCCCCTTTTGGGTATGTGGATCAAGGTGATTTCGACAACACAGTCATCGAGATTGGAACCTCATTAGAACCAAGAGCATTGTTACGGTTGATTTGGCGGATTGAAAAGCGTTTTGGGCGGTGTCGCAGTTTTGCGAATGCGCCGAGGACGTTAGATTTGGATATACTATTCTTTGCAAGTCGTAAAGTACGAACTAAAGAATTGTCTATCCCTCATCCTCATTGGCATGAGCGCCTCAGTGTGACGATTCCGCTAGGAAGTTTGGCTTGAGAGAGCATACGGAGATACTATGAAAATCTTGACATTTAGCGGTGCCACCCCTGCTGAAGCGCTAAAAAAAGCGCAGTTGGAGGTGGGCGAAGAGGCGATGTTAATCGAAACGCGCGAAGTACAGAAAAAATCACTGGGTAAAAGTGCACTGTATGAGATCGTCGTAGGGATTGAAGAGAATGCTATGCCCGTCTCTAAACCAAAGCCAAAAAACGACGAACCGTTTATGAAACAACGTCCTTTGGCACAAAAAAGCAGTGATGTTCTTTACAATATTTCTGAAGCCGCAAAACAAATTTCTAAAATAGCCGAAGTAACGGAAACGGATAGACCGACGCGACAAACCCCTCCTGCTGAGAGTGAAGATTTAAAACGGATCAAAGAGGAAATTGAAAAACTCGGCGATAAAGTCAAGCTGATCCAAAATATGTTCTGGGATGAAAAATCTCCGAAAACATCAGCTCCTATTCCTCCTGAATTTGCTGAAATTTATCGTCTTGCTCTTCAAAGCGGTATGGACCAAAATCATCTTGATGAGATTATGCAGTTGACGTTGGAGCACATGCCCTCTAAAATGAGAGAGAGTTCAGAGACCGTTAAGCGCTATTTTCAAGTATTGATGCGAAAAATGATTCCGGTACGCCTCGAAACAGCTCCAAAATCCGGGAGCAAAAAAGTGATTATGCTTGTCGGCCCTACGGGAGTCGGAAAAACGACTTCGATTGCAAAACTTGCCGCGCGTTTTTCGTATTTGCTCGATAAAAAATACAAAGTGGGTCTGGTTGTCCTTGATACTTATCGTATCGGAGCGGTAGAGCAGCTGATGCAGTATGCACGGATGATGAAACTGGGCATCGAAACGGTAGTGGATCCGCCGGAGTTTTCGAGTGCACTGAATGCTCTGCGTTACAGTGATTATATTTTGATTGATACCATGGGTTCCTCTCCCTACGACAAAGGAAAGATTGAAAAAATCTATGAGTGTTTGCGCGGTAACGATACGGAGTATAGTGTTGATGTTGTTTTGGTGATGCCAAGTTCGATCAAATATGAAGATCTTAAAGCGACGTATGACAATTTCGCTCCTTTAGGAATCGATACGATGATGTTTACCAAACTCGATGAAACCCGGGGGTTTGGAAATCTTTTTTCACTTGTCTATGAGACGAAAGTTCCTATCAGCTATTTTTCGGTTGGGCAAGAGGTTCCTGAAGATTTAGTGGTGGCTACCAGTGACTTTTTGGTGGAATGTCTGATGAACGGTTTTGGAAAAAGTGAGCTAAACTGATTAACCAAGCCTCTAAACTTGAAGCATTGGTCAACCAAAATCGAAATATGAGCGCTAAAAAAACGCGGTTCATCGCCATTACAAGTGGAAAAGGGGGCGTCGGTAAAAGTACCATCAGCTCTAATATGGCATATCTTATGGCGAAATATGGGCTCAAGGTAGGAATCTTTGACGCCGATATCGGCCTTGCTAATTTGGACGTCATGTTCAATGTAAAAATTCACAAAAATATTTTACACGTGCTCAAAGGGGAAGCAAGGGTAGAAGATATTTTGATTCCGATTGAGAAGAATCTCGTCCTTATCCCCGGTGAGAGCGGTGAAGAAATTTTTAAATACGCATCAGGCGGCTTGTTTGAGCGGTTTATGGAGCAGGCAAACGTTCTGGATGATTTGGATGTGATGATTATCGATACGGGTGCGGGAATCGGAGAGCATATTCAGCTTTTTTTACGCGCATGTGATGATGTGGTCGTTGTTACCGTCCCAGATCCGGCGGCCATTACCGATGCGTATGCAACGATTAAAATTACTGCAAGATTACGTAATGAGATTAATGTTATTATGAATCAAGTACGATCATCAAAAGAGGCCGAAGGGCTGTTTGAAAAAATCCATAAAGTGGCACAAGCAAATATTGGTGGTGGATTAATACTTAATTATCTCGGACAAATTACCAGTGATACTAAAATTGCAAACTGTATCAAAAAAAGGGCGTTGTTTACACGTGAGTATCCGACGGCTACCCCGACAACGGAATTAGAGCAGATTGTTAAGCGTATCGCAAAAAAACTGGAACGCAATGTGCTAGTAGATCCCAAAGAGAGCGGGTTAGGCGGACTGTTTAAGCGTTTGATGGAACATTTTTAATTCAACAATCGAACCAATACGGCTTTAATACAGGTTGGTATTTAAGTACTTAAAGAGAAGGGTAAAAGATATGCGGGGCTCAAATTTTGTCTCATTTTTAACGGTACAAGGTTTTTTCATCGGTATCGTTTTTGGGATATTAAAAGCGAGTTCTGCGGAAAGTTTTTTAGGCTTTGTTCTTCTTATAACCATTTTTTTCTATCTTTTTGCCCATTTATGTGTTGGATTTTTTTTCCAAACATTGGGAATTAAGTCCAACTCCTTTCCAAAAGCTTCACATGAGCATAATCTTGATTTTTTTGTTCGCGAGATTAATAAGCGTGAACAATTTATTGATGCCTTTTATACCCATAAGGCAGATTTATTAGATGATAATGGGCGGAGAGAAGAATGAGCGGCGCAAATGTTTATTCGCAGGAGTTAAAGCACCGTGAAGATCAACTTGCCCTGCAATATCTTCCTGCAGTCAAAGCGATGTCGTTTCGTCTAAAAGAGCGTCTTCCAAGTTCTATTGATTATATGGATTTGTGCGCGATAGGAACCGAAGAATTGGTGAAATTGGCACGTCGTTATGACGAAGCACAGAATGATTCTTTTTGGGGATATGCGAAGACGCGCGTGTATGGAGCAATGCTTGATTATCTCCGTTCACTTGATACGGTAAGCCGTTCGAGTCGGCGATTGATCAAAGAGATTGACAGCGCAATCGAAATTTATATGGCGGAACACGATGATGAACCGAGTGATGATGAACTCGCAGTTATTTTGGGAATTGAAGTCGAAAAAATTCATGATGCGCGGATTGCTTCGGATATTTACACGGTAATGCCGTTGGATGATCAGTTAGGGACTCCAGAGGAGGGCGGTATGCTTGAGAGGATAGAGCATGAAGATTTGGTTGAAGCCATCCAAAAGGTTTTGATGAGTTTTGAAGAGCGGGAACAAATCATTATTCAGCTCTATTATTTTGAGGAACTAACGCTCAAAGAGATTAGCGAAATCGTTAATATCACAGAATCACGTATTTCACAAATTCACAAATCGGTCATTAGGCGGATTAAAGATGCAGTAGGAGGGCAATAATGGCTGATATTTTATCCCAAGAAGAGATTGATGCCCTTTTAGATGTTGTGGATGATGAGGGGGATAGTGCCCTAGATTCAGGGGATGATTCCCTCTTTTCACAACGTCAAATTACACTCTATGATTTTAAACGTCCAAACCGTGTATCCAAAGAGCAACTACGTGCTTTTCGAGGAATTCATGACAAAATGGCCCGTTCCATTGCCTCTCAGATTTCAGCAATTATGCGCTCTATCGTCGAGATACAGCTCCATTCGGTCGATCAGATGACCTATGGGGAATTTTTGATGTCACTTCCCAATCCGACCAGTTTTAACGTATTTTCGATGAAACCGTTAGAAGGAAACGGTGTTTTGGAGATCAATCCCTCTATTGCGTTTCCAATGTTGGATCGTATTTTGGGGGGAAAAGGTGAACCTTTCGAAGCCAATCGTGAGTTTTCAGATATCGAGCTCTCTTTGTTTGAAACGATTTTACGGGTAATGATGGGGACCCTTCGAGAAGCATGGGGTCCTGTGACCGATTTATACCCACAGATAGAGTCAAAAGAGTCAAGCCCTAATGTTGTACAGATCGTTGCTCAAAATGAGATCGTCGTTATGGTCGTTATGGAGATCATTATCGGGCACAGCTCGGGGATGATGAATATTTGTTATCCGGTAATTGCACTGGAACCGGTATTGCCAAAGCTTGCCAGTCGTGATTTGATGCTGAATGAAACCAGTGCGAAAAAAAGCCGTAATCAAGAGCTGCAAGTCCTCCTAGGAGGTGCTCATGTTAATATTGAAGTCAATCTTGGTGAAGCGGAATTAAGCTTACACGAGTTACTGGAATTAGGTGAGGGCGATATAATACGGCTGAATATTCCGGCGGATGATGTGGTAAATGTGAGTGTTGACGGGAAAGAGCGGTTCGTCGGTCATATGGGACTGCGGAGATTTCGTAAATCGATTCAGATTACCTCGATTATCGATACGGAAAAAGATGCGGTTAAGCGGGCACTTAAAGAGTTCGAAACGAAACGTAAAGCGCGAATCAGCGGTGTAAAAGAGATGATTCGCGGGCCATTAGTAGATGAGGAGAATGAGGATGAGTGATTTTGCAGGAGTATTTGCAAGCGAGGCAGTTGCCACGATTGAGGGACTAACGGGTCAGGCGCCTTCTATTGCCCTTAAAGAAGCTGAAGATATCTCGATTGTCTCGAATGTTATCCCTCCAATCGCGCTAATCCACGTCAGTTTTAGCGGTGATACATCAGGTAAAGGGATCATAATGATGCCTCCCCAGTTAGCGACTGCACTGGGTGACATGATGCTCGGTGGTGATGGTGAGGGCAAAGACGATATGTCCGATGAAGATTTAGATGCGGCAAAAGAGATTGTTTCGAACATTGTTGGAGCAATGAGCACCACATTTTCTTCTCAAAAAGAGCTTCCTAAATTTACAATTAAACCAGAACGTGCAGAATTTATCGCGGAAAATGGTGAAGTCAGTCTCGATGCATTCAGTAAAATGTTTGTTTTTACGTTCACCTTAGGCTCTATTAATTCTTTTATGATGTTTGCTATTGATGCTGGGATTAATGCTGCTTTGAGCGGAAATAAATCTTCTGCAGCCCCTGCGGCTATGGGGAGTATTTTTGATGAACCCTCTAGTGAACCTACTGTAAAACTCGAAGAGGGGGAGATGAAAAATATCGGTTTGATCATGGATGTAAAACTCCCTGTTCGCGTCCGTATAGGAAAGAAAAAAATGCTCCTCAAAGATGTCCTCAGCATGGATATCGGATCCGTTATCGAACTTAATCAATTAGCAAATGATCCGCTCGATATTTTAGTAGATGATCATGTGATTGCTCAGGGTGAAGTGGTGATTGTGGATGGAAATTTCGGTGTTCAAATTACCTCTATCGGAACCAAACGAGATCGTCTGAATAAACTCAAAGGGTAGTCATGCCTCCGCATCGTAAAAAGAAAGAAAAAGAGTACCCGAGCAGCCGCTATGTCAAAGACATTAAATCTGCCGATGTTTGGAGTGTTTTTAAAATCATTGCCGATTTCGTTCAGGGGTTTGATGAATTAGGGGATTTAGGTCCATCCGTAACGATTTTCGGAAGTGCACGTTTGGATGAAAATCATCCCTACTATAAGCAGGCAATGCTCCTCTCCGGGATGCTTGCCGAGAGGGGTTATAATATTATAACCGGGGGTGGTCCGGGTGTGATGGAAGCCGCTAACCGCGGGGCATATGAGTTTGATGAGGTTGAGTCTATCGGCTTAAATATAGAGCTTCCCTCTGAACAACAGCCTAACCCTTACATTACCAAAGGGCGCTCGTTTGACTATTTCTTTTCCCGTAAAGTGATGCTGGTTAAATACTCAATGGCGTATGTTATTTTTCCGGGAGGATTTGGAACTCTCGATGAGATGTTTGAAGCGTTGACATTGATTCAAACTCGAAAAGTATGGGGTGTCCGACTATTTGTCATCGGCACTGAATTTTATACTCCGTTGATCCAATTTTTACGGGATAAAATGTTGGCAGAGGGGATGATCGATGAGGCGGATCTGGATTTGATCGTTTTGACCGATGATCTCGCTTTTGTTGCTAAAGAGATTGAAAAATCATTGATTAAACAAATGTTGACGTTGGAAAAAGAGGGGTTAGATAATACCAAATATTATCAAGTCCTCTCTTCTTATATGGCCGATAGAGACAAGTGCGAAGAGAGCAGTATATAATGGCAAAAAAAGTATTGATCGGAATGAGCGGAGGGGTTGATTCGACGGTTTCGACACTGTTATTGAAAGAAGATGGGTATGAGGTCGAGGGTGTTTATATGAAACTCCACTCTAAACCTGGATATCATGAGATACATCAAGCACGTGCGCAGAAAGCAGCAGACTTTGCAGGGGTAAAGCTCCATATTCTCGATCTGCAAGAACAATTTAACGAGAAGGAATTTACCCCTTTTATTGAAACCTATCGTGAGGGAAAAACTCCGAACCCATGCGCATTGTGCAACCGTAATATCAAATTCGGAGCGATGGTGTCAGTCGCCGACAGTATCGGTGCCGATTTCAT
>JBFYRD010000062.1:0-11165 GCA_041302405.1 Sulfuricurvum sp. | reverse complement strand
TTCCGGTGATATTTACGGGATCTTCACGAAAGAGCACTCACTTTTATCGCAATTGCAAGAAAATAAAAACTACACCTCGATAGTCAATGCGATAATCAATCGCCATTGGAGTATTCAAGAGCCGTGCAGTATTGAACTTCCGTATCGAAATCGAAATCGATTGGAAGATTATGAACTGTCCGCTTCAATCGCTTTTCCGTTGATCGAAGATGAAAAAAACGGTTTGGACATTATCGCATTTTGGACCGATAGAGAAGAGGGATTTGATCAAGAAGAGATCAACATTCTCGACACGGTGGTACATGACATATCGATGGCGCTCAGTGCCTATAAACAACGAAAAATGACCGAAAGACTCCAAAAAGAGCAAATTACCAACTATGAAGAGACGATTTTGGCATTTGTTGATATGATCGAACAGCGTGATGCCTACACCGCAGGTCATACGCTACGCGTTGCGAAATATTCACGAAAATTGGCAAGTTATCTCCAGATAGATGAGATGATGATTCATAAGATTGAAAAAGCAGCCATTTTGCACGATATCGGCAAAATTGCCACCCCCGATACCATCTTGTTAAAACCGGGACGGCTCAATTCATTAGAATATGAACTCATTAAAAATCATGTCACCGCAGGGTACAAAATGCTCTCCAAAGTCAAAATGTATGCCGAGCTTGCAGAGATTATGAAATTTCACCATGAGCATTATGACGGCAGAGGGTATCCTTATGGATTTAAGCATGATGAAATCCCCATGGAAGCTCATATCTTGATTGTAGCCGATGCGTTTGATGCGATGACCAGCAATCGTATCTATAAGGGACGGCTCACCGTAGAAGATGCCATTGGAGAGCTAAACAAACAAAGCGGCACACAGTTCCACCCCCATGTTGTGGAGGCGGCGAATCATGTTTTAAAAGACACGGTCATCTCTCAAACGTCTCAGATGCCGAAAAGTGATTTGGAGAAACAACGATTTTCATACTTTTTTAACGACAATCTTACGGGTTTGTATAATGCATCCTATTTACAGCTTATTGTCCATCAAATCCTCCAGACAACGTACGTTAACGTTATTCGACTCCGTAATTTTACAAAATACAATAAAAAAATGTCTTGGAACAAAGGCAATGAGATGCTCATTTCTGTAGCCAATCAGCTGAAAGAACATTTTCCGGAGTCTAAACTTTTCCGGTTTGAGGGGGATGATTTTCTGGTTCTCTCGTTTCAAGAGAAAATTTTCGAGAAAGGGATGCTCAATCTGAGCAGCAACGATCCCGAGTCGATCGTTACGATTGATTCAAGCTATATTGTCATTAAAGACAACGATGAAATCCACAAACTCGACCCCTACTTTTCATCCTAAGTGAGAAGAACGCGTTTGTTGATTTTTTTGTATTATCGTTAAGAGGCGAAAGAGCAAAGCAATAAAATGTTTACAACCCTCGAACAGATAACATCGCAGGGGTTCAAAAATGGCTTAAATACTCATCCAGTTCTTTGAGACTTTCACCCTGAAAGTCTACATTCTCCATCAAAATCGGTGGAAAAGTACGATAAAACGCTTGCCCCCCTACCACTATTTTTCCTTCGTATACAGGTTCATCAAAGCGTAAAGCGAGGACAAATTTTTGGATCAAAGGGATATAAATCGCCATTGTAGCCGATAAAATAATAAGATCGGGACGAAACTCACCAATAGCTTCAAAAAGTTCTTTAAAGCTCTCATGTAATCCCATATTGGCTACTTTCCATCCTCGTTGTGTAAGTAAGGAACTCACCATTTTAGACCCAAGTTTGTGCAGTTGTGCATCGGGTGTAATGACAAAAGCAACGCGATGATTCAAGAATGTATCTTCAGTGTCATGATTTGAAAAACGGTTCCAAAGACGCTCAATCATAGCTGTTGCAACATGTTCGGTCGCAACACTAATGGTATTGTTTTCCCACAATCTTCCAATTTCAATCATGGTTGGTTTAATGACAGTATCAAAAAAATCGGTTGGTGCGCCAAAATGGTAAAAATGATCGGCAAAAATGTGTGCAGCACTGTTTTCATCCGTATGAATAAGTGCCTGAACTAATTCTTCTTTGAGTAAAGTATTTTCAGATAGCGCGGAAGGTGGAAGTGAAGTGGAGGTACTAAACTCCTGATGAGAATCGATAAATTCGTAATAGAGTGCGTTGAATTCAGAAGAGTAACCTTCGAATAGGTAAGCTTGAATAGCTTTGATCCATAAATGATTTTCAAAAATGAAGTATTTTGGATCGATACCTCGACTAATGGCTAAACGATAACGCCAGCTCATGTAATCATTTAACAGAGGGCTTGAATTAAAATCACAGGCACTCAGGAGAAGTTTTTGATGATAGGCAAGTTGATCGTAGAGCCCCTCTTCACTAAAAGTTTCAATCATCAGTTTCGCCTCTGAAGTTGTGACAAGATACTCAAAGATCCAAATCAAGATGGGCCATTGTTGATCTTTGTAATCTTGGATGGAGCGATAAGTAGGAATAGAAAATTTATTCATTGGTTACTCTATAATTTTCGCACCAATCGACAAATGCTTCCAGCGGGATGGGCTTTGAGTAAAGATATCCCTGTGCCAACTCACATCCCATCGATTTTAGAATAGCTTCATGTTCAGAGCTCTCTACTCCTTCTGCTTGAACTCTCATGTTGAAAATTTTTGACATAGTAATAATGGTTTGTACGATTGCACGATCATTTTCATCGATGAGTAAATCACGAACAAAAGATTGATCAACTTTCAGTTTATCAATCGTAAAGTTTTTTAGATACGAAAGAGAAGAATACCCGGTTCCAAAATCATCCAATGCAAGCTCAAATCCGAGATCATGAAGATCATGGAATTTTATCTGAGCGACTTCAGGATTTTTCATGACTTGAGTTTCTAGAATCTCCAGTTCGATTTGATGCGGATCTACCGAAAAATCCTCAGCAAGGGTAGAGAGTTTCGTGACAAAATTATCTTCAAAAAACTGTTTTGTAGCGATATTGATCGAAAGACTAAAAGGTTCGTCACACTTTATTCGTGCGTTAAAGGTAGCTAAATCTCTAAAAGCTTTTTTACAAATCAGCATTCCAAATTCATAAATAAGTTCACTGTTCTCGATAAATGAGATAAAAGATGCGGGATACAAAAGACCTTTTATCGGATGGTGCCAGCGTACCAATGCTTCCGCACCCATAACTTTATTAGTGTAAAGATCGATGATGGGCTGATAAAAGAGTTCAAATTGATCCTCATCAAGTGCAATTTTGAGTTCATTTTGGGTTTCTACTTTGTGGGTCAATTTTTCGCTAAAACTACTGTGATAAAGCATATACCCATTTCTACCGTTCTCTTTTACCTCATACATTGCGGCATCAGCATGTTTAATTAAATCTTCTGAATTCTCCCCATGCTCAGGATAGATAGCAATTCCGATAGAGAGAGTCATGAAAAAAACTTTTCCATCAATAACAATCGGCTCACGAATCGCTTCGGAGAGTTTCGAGGCAAGAGCAAGAATCCCTTCATACTCATTGATATTTGAAGCGATAATCACAAACTCATCCCCACCTAAACGGGAGATAAAATCATCAGAACGGATAGAATCGCTTAAACGTTTGGTGACACTTTTAAGCATCATGTCGCCAATGGTATGACCGTAAGTATCGTTTACCTCTTTGAATTTGTCCAAATCGATAAATAAGATCCCCAGTTTATCGTTTCGTCGTTTAGCGGAATCGATGGTTTTTTTGAGTTGAGATTCAAATTGCACCCGATTGGCTAAACCGGTCAATGGATCATGATTGGCATAAAAATAGAGCTTTCGATCTGTCTCTTTGATCGAGGAGATATCGGTAAAAACGGAAATGTAAAATTCTTCGTTGTATTTCGGACTGGTCGCTTTACTGATAGAGAGCCATTCGGGATAGATCTCCCCATTTTTTCGTTTGTTCCAAATTTCTCCCTGCCACCGGCCATTGTAAATGAGTGAATTCCACATACTGTGATAAAATGCAGCGTCATGCATACCCGAATTTAGCAGTTTTGGGGTTTCTCCGATGGCTTCTTCTTTTGAATAACCCGTGATGCGGCAAAAAGCAGCATTGACACTGAGGATTGATCCATTTTTATTTGATATCATCAGTGCTTCAGAACTTTGTTCGAAAAAAATTGCCGATTGTTCCAGCTGAATTTCGTACTTTTTTCTGAGGGTGATATCTTCACAGTTATGGACAATATAATCTTGCGAAAGACGATAAAAATAGGATTCATACCACCGTTTCTCTTCTTCACGCTGGATCATAAATGACGTGCTGTTTTTGAGTTCATACGTGAGTACTTCAAACCCGATTTTACATTTGGTAATCGTATTGAAATGGAGAATGTCGATCTGAGATATGTCGATTTTATTGGCTTCAAGATAGTGTGAGTTAGCGTAAAATAAAATACCTGAGGAGGTAAAAACTGCAATACGTGAAGGATTGAGATCAACCACTTCAGCCAGAATAGAATTCTTGGCTTCTAGCATCATTTTCCGATCAATCAATCGGCTATGATTCTGAATAAAAAGGGTAAGACGATTAATATCAAACGGTTTCGTCAAAAACAGATCAACGCATTCGGAGCTTTTCAACAAGGTGTTGATCTCATTTAAATTGTAAGGAGATACGACAACGATTTTTGCATGTTGATAGTAATGATTAATCAAAATGTCAACTAGATAGCGATTTTTTTTTGTCGTAAAATCGATAATGATTAAGTCGTATGTTTTAAAGGTATTTTCGTTCTGATCAATAAGGTTTGAGTCTATTTGTGCACTCAGATCATAAAGAAGGGTAGCATACCCCCTCGATACGTGCTCTTTTTCGGAAAATATCCCTAAACGGGTATACTTCATTGATTTGCCTCATTGATGAAACATAGATAAAGAGAAAAACCATCCTCATCAAATTGCTGTGAAACCTCTGCATTGGATTGAGTTTTCAATTGTGTGAGGAAAAATGACGACTCATACTCTTTTAGCACATCATCTGATTCTTTGAGATCACTGAGTAAGAAACGGTAAACAACTTCTCCATTTTCATCAATTGTATTAGACACGTTTAAGCGAATCGTGTGATCGGGTGCACAAATATTTTTAAGAGAGCCTAGGTGTTCGATTAATGCCAGTAAAGAGATACTAAGAGGACGTCGAGGTACAAAAACATCGTATTGGGGATCAATATCTACACTGCAATCAAGATCATGTTCACTCAGTGATTCGCCAAAAATATCGAATGTTTTGCGGATTATTTCATTGAACGATTGGGTGCGAAGATAAAAATCATGCCGATAATAGTGAAGATGCGATTCGAGCTTTTGGCTCATGCTTTGAACTTGAGCGTGAATAGCAGTGGCGAGTGAGGAGAGTGATTCATTGGCTTCAGAAGATATGGCTTTTGAGAGTATCAACAGTTCACTCAATTCTCCTCTCCATTGCGTAGCAATATCGTTCATCCCAATCTGCACATGTGAAAATTGTTCACCAAAAGCTCCAATTTGTTTGTTCATCTTCATCTTTTCAAATGATTTTGAAATTTTTTCCTCGAGCATCTCCTCGCTAATGTTATTTTTGGACTCATACCCCTCTAGTGAAAGCTGCATATTATGGATAGAGGTAATATCCTGGATATTGAAAACAGCACCGACAAAAGCACCCTGTGCATCAAACAAAGGGGCTCCGCTTATGGAGACAATGATGGTAAGGCCTTCTCCTGTTTTGAGGGTATGCTGAATATTATGGACCGATTCAAATGTTTTTTTAATTCGGTTAAAAGGTAGTTTCTCTTCAGTAAAAAAGGAACCGTCGAGTTCTCTGATCTCCCATTTTTCTGAATCAAAGGTACGATGGATAATCTCATTTTTAGTCAACTTGAATAAAGTGAGGGCATTCGTGTTCGCAAAGGTCAAAATGCCACTAGCATCGACCATGGTAATGGCGGTGGGTGTGGTGTTGATGATCCCCTCAGTAATCTCTTTTTGTTTACGTAAATTTTCACTTTGTCCCATGAGTTTAGCGGTTAGCTCTTCGAGCTGCTTAGCCCGCATCTCTTTATCATCATAAAGAACTTTGAGTTCAGAGTAAGCGGTTTGGAGCTCTTCGTTTGTACTTTGAAGTTCTTCGTTCGTGGTTTCGAGTTCTTCATTTGAACTTTGGAGCTCCTCGTTTGAACTTGAAAGCTCTTCGTTGAGACTTTGCATCTCCTCATAAGAGGTTTCCAGCTCTTCGATCACATTTTGTAAATGGGATTTGGTTTGTGTAAGTTCACTTGTAAGCTTCACGACCATCTCATTTTCAGAATCACTGCTGTTGTTACCGCCAACATAACCGTTTAGGTGTTCAACAGATTCGGATTGAAAAAACAGCACGGTAAACAGATCGTCATTTTTCTCATTTTTCGTTGGTACGGCAATAATGCGGACATAACGGATGATATTTTCTAGCAGTGTAATCGAGCGAAACGGGGTAAAATGGATTTGCTTGTCTTTAGTCGCTTCATTAATGGTGCTGCGCAGATCAAGAACCAATTCTTCGCGTACCGATTTAAAAATATTGTTGGTAGCCCGCCCCTGAGAATGTATTAAATAAGGGACATTGCCTTTGACGTAAATAATTTCATTGGAACTATTGATAACAACACATTGATTGAGTAAAAAAGTGAGTGCAGCATCAACAATCCGTTCCTCGAGTATCTCTTCTTCATTGCGAAAAGAGCTGTGTTTTGGTTCGTCATACCCTTTAAACGTTGTGGCATAATTATAAAGTTTTGGTGGTTCTTTAATCCCTGTAAACTGAGATTTAAAGATTTTTTCGACTTTATCAATTGTCACAAAAAGATCCAGATGTGCTCCAACCGATTCTGATTTTCCCAGCAGTAGCAACCCTTGATCTTTGAGTGAGTAATGAACGATAGGAAAAAAACGATTTTGAAGTGATTGGTTGAAGTAAATTAGCATATTACGGCAACTGATAAGATCAAGTCGTAAAAATGGTGAATCGGCGATCACGTTGTGCTGTGAAAAAATGACCAATTCGCGAAGTGATTTTTTAACTTCAAATTGATTTTTTTGAATATTAAAGTAACGCTGCATCAATGTTTTGTCCATATTGACAAAACTGGTTTCAGCATAAACACCTGCTCTTGCTATTTTGAGAGATTCATCATCAATATCGGTTGCAAAAATTTTGATTTTGTAGCGATTGATTTTATCTTTCAGGATCTCAGAGAGGATAATCGCCAAAGAATACGCCTCTTCTCCGGTCGAACATCCGATGATCCAAAAACGTATCTCTTCTCCTTGCTCTTTTTTAGCCAAGAGATCTTTCAAATTGGGTATGAGTTTATCAAATACCTCTTTATCTCTGAAAAATTCAGTTACCCCAATTAAAATATCATGATAAAGATCGGATATCTCCTCAACGTCTCCTTTTAGAGTGTCGAGATAATCGCCCATGGTATCTACTTTGAGCGCTGCCATTCTCCGTTCAATACGACGGATGAGTGTATTGCGTTTGTATTGGGAAAAATCGACCCCTTTTTCTTCGAAGATAATACGGTAGATTTGTTGAAGCGAGCGTTCATTGATGCTATCTCCAACATTTCTGCCAATATTTTTAACAATACGACTAATTTCATTCGCCATTGCATCGATAGGGACGACAATGTCCACTTTTCCGGTATTAATGGCGGAATTTGGCATTCCGTCGTACTTAGCAGTTGCGGGAGACTGGGTAATGGTGATCCCCCCGGCGGCTTTGATGGCACGAATACCGAATGCTCCATCACTACCGGTTCCTGAGAGGATAATACCTATTGATTTAGCACCATAAGTTTGCGCCAAGGAGTTAAAAAAATAGTTGACCGATGGTTTTGGTCCATACGTCGATTCGATCGCTTTGAGGTAGATTTTGCCGTTGCTGAGATAAATATCGGTATTTTCCGGGGTCATGTAGATGGTTTTCGGCTTGATAACAATACCATTTTGTACTTCGATGACTGGGATGTTGGTGACGCGGTTGAGCAGTTCTACCATCATGCTTCGGTGTGTCGGGCTCAGATGCTGAGCAATAACGTAAGAGCAATTAGGGATATCTTCGAGTTTTGATAAAAGAATTTGGAGAGCTTCCAAACCACCGGCGGAAGATCCGATACCGACAACAACCATCTCATTTTTAGCCATAAAATTTCTCATTATAGTAGGTTATATAATTTTGAGTATAGCACATTTTAAAATCGATTGATGATTAAAAAATGTTAATTAAGTGATGATTTTATCTCTAAGCGAAAAAATGTGTAAAAAGAGAATTCTTCTCCCCTATCCAAAAGATACGGGGAGCGTGAGGCGGTATTAGGGGAGAGATTTAGGTTCTAAAAACAGAAATCTGAGCGGTAAGTTGTTCGGTCATTTGGTGGAGGTGTTCCGCCGCCGCAGCGATCTCTTCAACACTTCTAGCATTTGAAGTTGAGAGTTCGTTGATATTTCCTATTTTACGAATAATCGATTCGGTAGTCGCAGCATTGGTTTGGGTATCATTGGAGAGTTTTTCGATAGCATTCACCGTATCCGCTAGGGCATTGACAGCCGTTTCTGTATGACCATTCACTTGAGCGGATGCTTCTACCAGTGTTTCAATACGTTTTGTATTATGGTTCATTTGATCGGTGATGTCATTGATTGACTGAACGATAACATTGACGGTTGCATTCGTCTCTACGAGACTTTTTTGTGTTCGCTCCGCCAGTTTTCGTACTTCATCGGCAACAACCGCAAATCCCCGTCCATGCTCACCCGCACGTGCCGCTTCGATTGCTGCATTGAGAGCCAAAAGATTGGTTTGATCAGCAATATCGGCGATTACGGTGAGGACTTGTTTGACTTGTGATGCTTCTTGTGAGAGGGCATTGAGCCGATCGTTGATTTCCCCTTCCATCTGAACGGTCAAAGAGAGTTGTTCGATGGTGTCGTGAAGCGCTGATTGTGCTTCTTGAAGATTTTCACGCGCGCCGAGCGCTTTGGTACGAACGCTTTGCGCTTCGAGGGCAGAAGCTTTCATTGCCTCTTTCATTTGGTCAGATTCTACAGTCGTTTGGGTAACGATTTTAGCCTCTTCTTCAGCCGCTCTACCGATAGAGAGGGTAGTAGCCGAAAGTTCAGCGGAGACAGAGAGATTTTCACTTGAAGCAGAGCGAATACCACTAAATGCTTGGCGCAATACACTTACAAGATCGTTTAGTTTACGGCTCATAAGGGCGAGTTCATCTTTTCCATCAATGACAACCGAACCGGTAAAATCACGATTTTGAGCAACGGTATCGATCATTTTTTCGAGTTTTTCAATCGACGTAGCGATTGATGCGATTATCATAATAAAAATTCCCATCACTATGATGGCGGCGAGAATAACGATGATACCAGAAAACAATGCGTTATCATCCAGTGTTGCAAGATTCCGTTTTTTCATCTCCTCTACAAGTTCAAGTTGATCTTTCACCATTTTGTCGTACGTTTTTGCCGATTCTTGAGTGATTGACTGTAATTTTTTACCATCTGCAGTAGAACCAAACTCCATACTATGTATCCCGGATTCATTTTCGCGGATAATCTCTATACGGGGTTTGTTGAGTTCCATCCATGATTGATGTGCATCAGCTATGCTTTGCAATCGATCTTTATTGTCTTGAGAACGGGTAATACTTGAAAGTTTAGTAATGGCTTCTTGGAGTTTTTTGTTTCTCTCTTCATACGATTGGTAAAATTTTTCATCATAAAGAAGCTGAAAACCGCGGAGTTCCATCATTGCACCGTTAGTATGTGCTCGAATATCGCCAATAAGAACCATTCGTTCAGTAGTTTTGTGGGCATCGTTATTGTTAGAATAGGATAAATATCCCAGCGTGGATAGAGTGGCAAAAGTGATGAACGCAAGAAGCGTTAATTTCCCTTTGATTGTAGAGAGATTGAACATGAGCAGCCTCCGTGCTATTTAAAAACTAAATTATAGCACATGGGATATTTTAAATAGATAATAAAATTCTACTTTAACGTTTATTAACAGCTGTGCTCAAGCAAACGTAAGGTTGTTATTTGGGTATCCAGTGGCCTGTCATAGAGATACCCCTGAGCCAAAATACACCCATTCTTGAGCAAAAATTCCTCTTGTTCAGAGCTTTCTACCCCTTCGGCAATGACATCGAGTTTGAGATTTTTGGCTAAACCGATGATGGTTTTGGTGATTGCCATATCGTCTTCATCTTTGGGAATGTCGAGTATGAAACTCTGGTCAATTTTGAGTTTATCGATCGGGAGGCGTTTGAGGTAAGAGAGTGAAGAATACCCTGTGCCGAAATCATCAACCGATATTTCCAACCCCAATGCTTTAAATTCACCTAAAATTTCTATCGCTTCTTTGGGATCATGCATAATTTGCGATTCGGTTACTTCGATTGCAATACAATTGGACAAACAATGGTAAAACTCTAAAATGGACCAAACTTCTTTGGCAATGTTTCGATTAGAGAGGGTTTTAGCCGAAAAGTTGACAGCAGTTTTTGGAGCTTTAAGCCCCTCTTTTAGCCATAGTGCGTGTTGTTCAACTACATTTTCCAAAACCAAAAAATCGAGTTCTTGGATCAATCCTGTCTCTTCGCATAATGGGATGAAAGTTGCAGGGGAAATAATCCCTAATGTGGGGTGCACCCATCGTACAAGTGCTTCCATCCCAACCCATTTATGGGTTATAAGATTAATTTGTGGCTGGTAATAAACGACAAATTGGTTCTCTTTGAGTGCTATCCGTAATGAATTTTCCATAACGACTCGCTCAAATGCTTTATCTCCCATTTCATTAGCATAAAATCGATACCTATTTCTCCCCTCATTTTTAGCGCGATACATTGCGGTGTCTGCATTCTTTAAAAGGTTTTCCGTGGTGATTCCATCATCGGGTGAGAGGGCGATACCGATACTCAGCGTTGTGTAGAGTAGATTTCCCTCAATTGAAAAAGGTTCTTTGAAAGCCTGTATGAGTTTTTCTGCAATATCGATAAGATTCTCAGTGTGAAGAAAAGAATCTATGAGGATATTAAATTCATCTCCTCCCATTCG
>JBFYRD010000060.1:0-4065 GCA_041302405.1 Sulfuricurvum sp. | reverse complement strand
TCCGAAGTTACAGATCAAATCATTGACGCACATCGCAACCACATCGATCCCCCCTGTGTTGTGGAGACCCGAATCGATGGCGAGTTTGAGTTTGGTTCCAACACCGTCGGTTGCAGCGAGCATTACCGGTTCGCGGTAGCCTTTTGGAAGTTCAAATGCTCCTGCAAATGAACCGATTCCGCCGAGTACACCGGGGATAGCCGTTGATTTGACAAGAGGTTTGATATTTTCGACAAAACTGTTACCCGCATCGATATCGACACCGGCATCTTTATAGCTGATTTGGCTCATGGAATTCCTCACCTTAAATAGTGAGGAGATTATAACGAAAGAGTGGTTAGGGAAAATTTAGGGGATTAATCTTTTTGCGGACATTTGCCGAAAACTTTTTTGAAAACCCATAGAGACGGACAAAAATCGGTAAATGCCCATACGATGACCATGACGATCACTAACGTTTGAACGATTACCGCAAGTTGCATTTGGCCTGTTGCAAACAATACCATCGCAATTGTCAATACGATTGCCATTAAAAAACGTTGAATTTTTTCAGCACACATGGTTGCTCCTCAATTTATAGAAATAATTGGTTGAAATTATAGCTAAAGAGGACGAGTTAACCTTTAACTGCCGAGTATAAATAGAATATTCAAACCTTTTTAATCTCTGCGTGTTACAATCGCTCAAAAATTCCTACTTTATGAGAAGAGAACCGTTTAATGAAAACATTTATAACCCCTGAAATGATGGTCCATGTCGCACTGTGTACCCATAAAAATCCCCGCACTGTGATGGCGGTGAGCGGTCAAGGTGATCTTTTAAAAGGCGAATTGGCTCGTTACCGTGATATTGAAACGACTTATTCGGATGCGAACGATCTTCTCTCTGTATTGCGTGACGCTACTGATAAAAGTACAGATGTGTTACTTTTGGATACGCTTAGTGATGATAGTGCGGTATTTGCTCATGTGAACCGATTTTTAAAAGACGATGGCTTGATAGTGTGCAAACATCCTGACCTCGACGATGTTGCTGCCAACACAAAACTCATGCAGATTTTAGGAAATTATTTTAAAATTCTTATGCCATATCATCTCGAAGATGGTTCGACGTTGCTGCTGTGTTCTAAAGAGTACCATCCGACTGCTGATCTGATATTGCAGCGCAGTGATTTGTTAGAAGGGCATCAATACTACAATTGTGATGTACATATTGCCTCATTCGCAATGCCGCAGTATGTTCGTAAAAATTACCTCGGAATTATCCGCAATTAATGGCTTTTGACTATTATCTTTTTCATCACGCCATCGCAACTCGTCCCGATAGCTACGCTAACGCTAAGTTCTCCTCGGCGGAGAGCCCACGCGCAGTAAACCGCGCTATACGAGATAACCATGGCATTTGAATATGCTATAGCACTCACGGGGGGGATTGCGACGGGCAAAAGTACCGTCGCTTCGTTGCTTGGACTGAACGGTTTGCGGATCATCGATGCCGATACGATAAGCCATCGTATTTTAGATGAAAACAGTGCTTGGGTAGCCGAACGATTCGGTGATGCGTTTGTTAAAAATGGTAAAGTGGATCGCCCTGCGTTGGGGAAAATAATTTTTGCCGATCCTGCTGTAAAAAAAGAGCTTGAAACTTTTTTACATCCGAAAATTCGTGCCGCTATTGAAGAACAAAGCGAAAAACAAGATAAGCTCAAATATCCCTATCTGATCGATATTCCCCTCTTTTTTGAGACTTCGTCATATCCGATCAAGAACTCAGTCGTTGTTTATACCCCTAAAGCGTTACAGTTGGAGCGATTTATGAAGCGCAACGGCTTCTCCGAAGAGGAGTCATTGCGCCGTATAGAAAGTCAGATGGATATTGATGAGAAGAAAGCGCGCGCGACGTGGGTGATCGATAACTCTTTGAATCTTAAACATTTGCAGAAAGAGTGTGAGCAGTTTGTCGATACTATTAAATTACTCTATCCTGCTCCTAAGGTTTAACTTCTAAATTAGATTCCGAATCTAGTTCGGAATGACGAGGCTGTTTGATATTTGTCATCCTGAACTTGATTCAGGATCTAGGTTTCCTATTATATAATTCAATAAAGACCCATCAAGAGGATTATTCCATGCTTCAAATCGCCAAATATTGCGCCAGCGGCAACGATTTTGTCATCTTTCATGCTTTTCACGGAGCAGATCGATCTCATCTTGCACGCATTCTTTGTGATCGTCAAAACGGTATCGGAGCGGACGGTTTGATAGTGTTGATTCCCCATGAACAGCATGATTTCGAGTGGGAATTTTACAATGCTGATGGTTCCACTGCCTCTATGTGCGGTAATGGGAGCCGTGCATGCGCCCATTATGCTCACCGTTTTGGTTTGGCAGGCGAGAGTATGGAGTTTTTAACGGGTGCCGGAGTAATAAAAGCAAAGGTTGAGGGAGATATGGTTCAGAGTGATTTGACTCCACCGTATGTGATTAACGATGCTATTGTAGAGCACGAGATGCGATGGTGGCTGATTGATACGGGTGTTCCTCATCTGGTCACTTTTGATGCCGATATGGAAAATTTTAATATTGTGATGGCGAGAGAACTTCGTCACAAATACAATGCTAATGTCAATATTGCCCACGTCGAGAGTAATGGATCGATTCGAGTTCGTACTTATGAACGCGGCGTTGAAGATGAGACGTTAGCGTGCGGAACAGGGATGGCGGCATGTTTTTATCGTGCTTCGATCGAAAATGCAGTTGCCGATAATGCGCGTGTGTTTCCAAAAAGTGGTGAAACCCTCTATCTTGGGCTTGAAGAGGGGACGATTACGTTTAAAGGGGAAGTGAAAGGGACGTTCGAGACCTACTGGAGATTTTAAACGTCATCGGAACACGTCCCGACGACTACGTTAACACTGGGTTTCCTTCGGCAGGAAGCCCAAAATCGCTTGCGATTTTTTTAATCACATTAAACCTTATAATCCCGCTCTTTCCATAATTTGTGCTTGAGTATCCGCGATCAACGGTTCGATAATATCGTCCATTAATCCCCCTTGCATGATCTCTTCGAGTCGATAAAGGGTGAGTGTAATACGGTGATCGGAGATGCGATTTTGAGGGTAGTTGTAGGTACGGATACGCCCTGAGCGATCTCCTGTTCCCACTTGATCTTTACGCTCAGACATCTCTTTTTCTTTTGCCTCTTGCATTTGCATATCATAAATACGGGCTTTGAGAATTTGCATCGCTTTATCTTTATTTTTGTGCTGTGATTTTTGATCTTGGTTGGTGACGACGATACCAGTAGGGATGTGTGTGATTCGTACGGCAGAGTCGGTGGTATTAACACTTTGTCCCCCTGATCCGCTGGAGCGCATTACGTCGATTTTGAGATCATTTTCATTGATAACAACCTCGACATCATCAACTTCCGGCATTACGGCTACCGTAATCGCTGAGGTATGAACGCGCCCTTGTGATTCGGTTGCAGGGACACGCTGAACGCGGTGGGTTCCTGCCTCGTATTTGAGACGAGAGTAAACCTGCTCCCCTTTAATGAGGGCGATGATCTCTTTAAACCCGCCTGCATCCGATGGACTGCTGCTCATAAGTTCAATCTTCCACCCTTTTACATCCGCATAACGGACATAAGCATTAAACAAATCTCCGACGAAAATTGCCGCTTCATCTCCACCTGTTCCGGCGCGAAGTTCAATATAAATATTTCTTTTATCGTTCGGATCGGCAGGGATGAGGAGCTTTTTGATCTCATCTTCAAGAGGCTCAATCATGGGCTCTAATGCACGTAACTCCTCTTTAGCCAGCTCACCGAGTTCCGAATCAAATGCGAGAGATTTATTCTCCTCAATATCGTCAAGGAGTTTTTTGTATTCGGTTGCTTTGGTGACGATTGCTTGGATAGAAGATTGCTCTTTGGAGAGATCGGTCATCCGTTTGATATCATTGCCGATATCAGGAGAACTTAGAAGTTCGGTCAATTCGTTGTAACGGTTGATAAAAGGGGTAAGTTTGTCGGATAACATGAGTGTGTCCTAAAAGAGGCGTT